>JALSSK010000090.1 GCA_026984335.1 Rhodothermales bacterium | reverse complement strand
AGGCGTCGGCTCCGGCGCGGAGGGCGTGCCGGACGAAGTCGCTGCCCGAGCCGCCGCATACGGCGACGGTCGCGACGCGGGCTTCGTCGTCGCCCACGTAGCGGAGGCTCCCGGCGTCCAGGCGTTCGGCCACGCGCCGGAGGAACGTCCGAAGCGGCTCCGGCTCCGGCAGCCGCCCGACGGCCCCCAGGCCGGTGCGCGTGCCGGGCTGCGCCACCGGGTACACGTCGAAGGCCACCTCCTCATACGGATGCGCCGCCTTCATCGCGCCGACCACGCGGGCAAGGTCCCACCGCGCGACTTCGACCTCCAGCCGCGTCTCCTCAACGGCTTCGAGCGCGCCGCCCGCCTCGCCGATGAACGGGCGGGCCTGCGCGCCCGGGCGGAAGTAACCGGTTCCCTCGACGGCGAAGGCGCAGGCCTCATAGTCGCCGATGCGGCCCGCTCCGGCTTCGGCCAGCGCTTCCCGAACCGCGTCCAGGTGCGTGCGAGGGACGAAGACGACGAGCTTGTAGAGGCTGTCCGCGAGAGGTTCGAGGAAACGGACGTCGGTGAGGCCGAGCTGTTCGGCCAGGGCAAAGGAGACGCCTCCGTGCGCCGCGTCGAGGTTGGTGTGGAGGCTGTACAGCGCGATGCCCGCTTCGGCCAGGCGCAGGGCGAGGCCGTTCACGAAACCCTCCGGGGTGAGGTGGCGCAGCGGGCGGAAGAGGAGCGGGTGGTGCGTGAGAATGAGCGTGGCGCGGCGCGCGCGGGCCTCCTCGATCACGGCGGGCGTCAGGTCGAGGGCGACGACGGCCCGCTCGACGCGCCGCCGGGCGTCGCCTACCTGCAGACCCACGTTGTCGTACGATTGCGCCGAGCCGGGGGGCGCCCACGCCTCCAGCGCCTCGGCGACGTCTCGGATGGTCGGGAATGCGTTTTCGGTCATGCTGAAGATCGTTCGTGGCGTCAAGCGTCCTTCGATGCGGGCAGGCCCCGCCGGCGTCCGGCGACGGCGATGCCCTCTTTTTCATCGACGCGGAGGAGAAGGATCGCTCCGACGACGAAGAAAAGCAGTACGGTCGCGACGCCGAAGCGCTGGCTGTCGAAAAGGGTGGTGAGGCGCCCGAGGAGGAAGGGGCCGAGGAAGGCCGTCATCTTTCCGGAGAACGCGAAGAAGCCGTAGAACTCGTTCTCCATGTCATACGGGACGAAGCGCCCGAGAAGCGAGCGGCTGGCCGACTGGTTCGGACCGGCGAGCAGGCCGATGAGCACGGCAGCGACCCAGAACAGGAGCCGGCTGGTGGTCAGCACGGCGAGGAGGCTTGCCCCGGCCAGCCCGACGAGCGAGATCAGGATCGTCGTCTTGCCGCCGAAGCGGTCGTCGATGAAGCCGAAGGCATATGCCCCCAGCCCCGCGGCGACGTTCAGCGCGATGCCGAAGATGATGATCTCCCGCGTGGTGAAGCCGAACGTGCCCGCCGCGTAAATGCCTCCAAATGCGAAGATGGTGATCAGCCCGTCGTTGTAGATGAGGCGCGCCAGCAGCAGACGGAACACCTGGCGAAACTTCCTGATCTCCCGGAACGTGGCGGCCAGTTGCCGGTTGGCCGCCGCGATCAGCCTTTTGCCGTCAAGGGGTCTGGGCTTCTTCCGCTCTTTCACGAAAAGAAACAGGGGGATGCTGAAGAGGGCGAACCATGCAGCCACGAGCAGATTCGTTGCTCGGATGTGAGCGTCCGTCTCTTTCGGAAAGCCGAAGAGCGGCGTTTCCGGGTTGACGAAGGCGAAGAGCGCCGCCACCATGCAGAGCAGGCCGCCGAGGTAGCCGAGCGCCCAGCCGTAACCGGAGATGCGCCCGATGCGGTCCGGCGGCGCAATGTCGGGGAGGAAGGCGTTGTAGAAGACGTTCGCCATCTCGAAGGCGATGTTGGCGACGACGAAGATGGTGAGCGCCAGGCGCGTCTGTCCCTGGACGGGAAAATAGAGCAGGACCGTGGCGGCCACGCACACGACCGTCGAGATCAGGAGAAACCGCTTGCGGTAGCCGCCCCGGTCGGCGATGGCGCCGGCGTATGGGGAAAGGAGCGCAACCACCAGCCCCGTGATCGTCACGCCGAGGGACCAGAGCGCCGTGCCCTCCACCTTGTCCGCAGCGATGCCGACGGTGAAGAAGGTCGCATAGATGAACGTGACGACGAGCGTGGTGAAAGCCGAGTTGGCGAAGTCGTAGACGCTCCAGGCAACGACGGCGCGGCGGTCATAGACCGTGGGGGAGGGGGGCACGGCGGCTCCGAATGGGCGGGTGGAACGAGAGACGTCGGCGCACAAGGTAGGAAAAACTCCGGAGGCTTGGAACACCCGGACGTGTTTGCACGGAACCGAAAAAAAAGCCGCTCGACCGGGGATCGAAGCGGCTTCGGGAATCGGAGTGAGCCCGGTCGGTGAAAACGGACGTCGGCTCAGCCCATGCCCGTGGTAAACGCGACCACGTCCTGAAGCGGCAGGTCGGGTTGTGGGCGGGACGGCGTGAGGAGATATCGGCCCGGCGTGCTCCACCGCATGCGCTCTTCGAGCGTATGCTTCCAGAGCGCCCCCTGCTTCAGGATGAGCGGAAACGAGCTGCCGTCTTCCATGTGGAAAATGACGTTCGGGCCGTCGGCGGCCTCGAGGCGCCATTCGATGCGGCAAACCTCGTTCAGTGGAATGTTCTGGTGATACTTCTCACCGACGTGCCAGCCGGTGAGTTCGATGCGGTCGAGATACAGACGCGCGCGCCCGAAAAGCAGACGGCGCGGGGGATACTGGAAGCTCGATGTCAGAAGCACGACCTTATGCTGATACCGTGAATACATGCCCTTCTCATAATTATTCCGTGCCGGTAAATAGTTCCTACACTCGGCCCGGGATGAACACCTATCGAAAACGCCGGGAAATAAAAAAATATCGCTGCCCGGACCTATGTGACGGGACGGCTCCAGGGCAACCTTTCAGGTGCTGTACGATGCCTGAAAGTGGTAAGATGCAAGCGAGTGCCATCCGTAAGGATATAAACCCATCACAGCCCCGGATATAACCTTTTCGCGCGCTCCGACCGTTCTTTTTCAGGATCCGATACACGGGTATCTCTCGTGTCCCGTCGCAGGACGATCCGGGCATCGGTTCAGAGGAAAGATACCCGAACGGGATCGCCGAGGCGAGGGCGTCCGGGATCAAAGAAGATGGGTTCTATTTCCCAGGGGTAGGGGGAACCGGAAGGGGGCGCATGACAGGATGCACAAACATCCCGTGTCGGAGTCGAGTGAGCCTTCAAGCATCGCCGATAGGGGTTCCATGGAGGGCTTCGCCACGGAAGGCTTTCTCCGGAAACTCGCAAACGCTCAGGGGCCCAGGCCGGGCGTGCTCCGTCTCACGCGAGGAGGCTCAGCGGCGCGGGCTGAAGGTCGCCGAGCGCGCGCCCGAGGACGGCTCTTACGAATGGGTGAACCGCAACACCGGCGAGGTGGAGCAGATCCCCACCGGCATCGATCCGGGGTGGAACTACGCGCCGGGCGAAGCCTGGCTGCGCTCGATGACACCAGAGTTCCTGGAGGATTGGCCCTCGAACGTAGCGCAGATCCCTCAGGCGGCTCCGTCGAGGCCGCTGCCTCCGCCGCGCACGTTGCCGGCGGACATGCTGATGCCGGAGGGGCTACAGCCGGAGGCGTACGTGCAGACCTTTATGGAGCGCTTCGGCGCAGAACTGGGCGATCATGTGGTGTTCGAGGATCGATCCGGCGAACGTGTACTCGTGAGCGATCTGCTGTTCCGGGATCGACATGGAAGCTTCAAGGTGCTCAAGCGTGGACGGGAGGTATTTGTCAAAGTGCTGGCCGAGACGATTCTAGCTCCCGATGAAATATGGGTCAGCCTTGATCCGCTTCGCACAGATCCGGGAAAATGGAAGGTTTTCAGACGCTATGTAGCGCGGTTCAACGTGGAAGGGCGTGAGTCACCTGCCGTTTCCGTCTTTGAGTTCGGGGCGAGGACGTGGTTCGGCGTGACGAGCTTTGCGCCGGATTCGATAAAAGAATTGCAACGTCGGCGACGTGGAGTGCTGTTGTACCGCCGCGATAATTAAAGCCGACGCCCCACCCGCCGGCTTTGCCCCGTGCGGTCCGTGCTGGGCGGTGAGGGCCTATAGCGCACATGGAGCATCGCGGTCAATAATTATATCAACGCAAACGGAGAAGGTTTCATGCCCTATCTGGTGCGCTTCGAGATCGACGACGCCGACTGGCGGGCGCTGGCCGCCTCGACGCTGCGGGAGCGGTTCACCAGGGGCAACGGCTCCCCCAAACGCAAGCGCCGCACCCAAC
>JALSSK010000089.1 GCA_026984335.1 Rhodothermales bacterium | reverse complement strand
CTGGCGGAGTGTGTGGAGCACGGCGGTCACCGCCTCGCGCCGGTCGTCGGCGTAGAGCTCGAGGTCGTCGCCGGCGGCGGCGGCGGGGAAGAGGCCGAAGACGCCGTGCGCGGTGAGGAGCTTCTCGTCCATGATGCGGTCGAGGAGGGCGTTGGCGTCGGCGAGGAGCTTGCGGGCCTCCGGACCCTTGCGCGGGTCGTCGAGGATGGCCGGGTACTTGCCCCGCATTTCCCACGCCTGAAAGAACGGCGTCCAGTCGATGTATCGGCGGAGTTTTTCGAGGGGGAAGTCGCGGAGGACCGTGACGCCGAGGCGGCGGGGGGGGGTGACGGGCACGGCGGCCCAGTCGGACGTGAAGGCGTTGGCGCGGGCGGCTTCGAGCGGGAGGAAGCGCGTCTTTGCGGTGCGGCGTTCGTGCGCGGCGCGGAGGCGCTCGTGCCCGGCGGCGGTCGCCTCGGCGAAGGCGTCGCGGTGCTCGTCCGAGACGAGGCGGCTCACCACCCCGGCGGCCCGCGAGGCATCCAGGACGTGGACCACCGGCCCGGCATAGTGCGGCGCGATCTTCACCGCCGTGTGCACCTTCGAGGTCGTCGCGCCGCCGATGAGCAGCGGCACGGTGAAGCCCCGGCGCGTCATCTCCTTCGCCACGTGCGTCATCTCGTCGAGCGACGGCGTGATCAGCCCGCTCAGCCCCACGATGTCCACGCCGTGCGCCTCCGCCGCGTCGAGGATGTGGTCCGCCGGGACCATCACGCCGAGGTCGATCACCTCGTAATTGTTGCACCCGAGCACCACGCCGACGATGTTCTTCCCGATGTCGTGCACGTCGCCCTTGACCGTGGCCAGGAGCACCTTCGCGCGCGGGCGCTCGTCGGCGAGGCGGGCCTTCTCGGCCTCGATGTAGGGCGTCAGATGCGCCACCGCCTTCTTCATCACGCGGGCGCTCTTGACCACCTGCGGGAGAAACATTTTGCCCGCTCCGAAGAGATCGCCGACGACGCCCATGCCGTCCATGAGCGGCCCCTCGATCACGTCGAGCGGCGACGGGTATTTTTGCCGCGCCTCCTCCGTGTCTTCCTCGATGTATTCGACGATGCCCTTGACGAGCGCGTGCTTGAGACGCTCCTCGACGGGGGCGTCGCGCCAGGCCTCGTCGCGTCCCTCGGCGACGCGACCGCCCGTCTCCTTGAGCCTTTCGGCGTATTCGACGAGGCGTTCCGTGGCGTCCGGGCGACGGTCGAAGAGCACGTCCTCGACGCGCGCGCGAAGCTCGGGGGCGATCTCCTCATAGACCTCGATCTGCCCGGCGTTGACGATGCCCATGTCCATGCCGGCCCGGATGGCGTGATAGAGGAAGCACGTGTGCATGGCCTCGCGCACGCGGTCGTTGCCCCGGAACGAGAACGAGAGGTTCGAGACGCCGCCGGAGACGCGCGCGTACGGCAGGTTTTCCTTGATCCACCGGGTAGTGCGGATGAAATCGAGGCCGTACCGGTTGTGTCCCTCGATGCCGGTGGCCACGGCGAAGATGTTCGGGTCGAAGATGATGTCTTCGGGCGGGAAGCCGACGGTCTCGGTGAGGAGCCGGTAGGCGCGTTCGCACACGGCGATGCGGCGCTCGAACGTGTCCGCCTGCCCCTGTTCGTCGAAGGCCATGACGATGACCGCGGCGCCGTACATGCGGGCCTTCCGGGCGTGTTCGAGGAAGACGGCCTCGCCCTCTTTGAGGCTGATCGAGTTGACGACGGACTTGCCCTGCGCGCACTTCAGCCCCGCCTCGATGACGCGCCACTTCGACGAGTCGAGCACGAGGGGCACGCGGGCGATGTCGGGCTCGGCGGCGATGAGGTTGAGGAAGCGCGTCATGGCGGCGGCGCCGTCGAGCATGGCTTCGTCCATGTTCACGTCGATCATCTGCGCGCCGTTCTCGACCTGTTGCCGCGCCACGGAGAGGGCTTCCTCGTACCGGTCCTCGCGGATGAGGCGGGCGAAGCGGCGCGAGCCGGTCACGTTCGTCCGCTCGCCGATGTTGACGAAGTTGAGGTCGGGGCGGAAGACGAGCGGTTCGAGGCCGGCGAGGCGGAGCGTGCGGCGTCGCTCGGGCACGCGGCGCGGCGGGTGCTTCGCGACGACCTCGGCCAGGGCGCGGATGTGCTCGGGCGTGGTGCCGCAGCAGCCGCCGATGAGGTTCACGAAGCCGCTCCGGGCATAGTCCTCCGCCTGCGCGGCCATGAAGTCCGGCGTCTCGTCGTAGCCGCCGAATTCGTTCGGCAGACCGGCGTTCGGGTAGAGCGTGGTGAAGACCGTCGCGACGCCGGAGAGCGCTTCGAGGAAGGGGCGCATCTGCGCCGAGCCGAGGGCGCAGTTGAGGCCCACGGAGAGGAGGTGCGGCATGTGCGCAATCGAGATCCAGAACGCCTCGGGCGTCTGCCCGGAGAGCGTCCGCCCGCTCATGTCCACGATGGTGCCGGAGACCATCACGGGCACGACGCGCCCGGTGCGGTGAAAGTGCTCCTGAATGGCGAAGAGGGCGGCTTTGGCGTTGAGCGTGTCGAAGACCGTCTCGACGAGGAGCACGTCCGCCCCGCCGTCGATGAGGCCGGCCACCTGCTCGGCGTACGCCTCGCGCACCTCGTCGAAGGTGACGGCGCGGAAGCCGGGGTTCTCGACGTCGGGCGAGAGGGAGAGCGCCTTGTTGAGCGGCCCGATGGCGCCGGCCACGAAGCGCGGCTTCTCGGGCGTGCGGCGCGTGTATGCGTCGGCGGCCTCACGGGCCAGACGGGCGGCGGCCGCGTTCAGTTCGTAGGCCAGGGCCTCGGTGCCGTAGTCGGCCTGCGAGATGGACGTGGCGTTGAAGGTGTTCGTCTCGATGAAGTCGGCCCCGGCCTCGAGGTAGGCACGGTGGATGTCGCGGATGATCTGGGGCTGCGTGAGCGAGAGCAGGTCGTTGTTGCCCCGGAGCGGCTGCCCGTGGTCGGCGAAGCGCGCGCCGCGGAAGTCGTTCTCGGTGAGCGCATGGCGCTGGATCATGGTGCCCATGGCGCCGTCGAGCA
>JALSSK010000088.1 GCA_026984335.1 Rhodothermales bacterium | reverse complement strand
GAAGCTCTCCGACCCTTCCGACCCTTTCCGGATCGCCGTGGACCTGGCCGAGACGATGATTCCCGTTCCACTCGAAGAGGCCGCCATCCGCGACGTTCCGGACGACCTCGTGGGCATGGAGGAGCGCCCCCCGCCCGAGGACATCCTCAACGGCCCGGCGTATGTGCTCAACCTCTCGAAAATCCTCCTCGACGGCTTGCCGCACTATGGCTGGCCGATCATCATCGACCCCGGCGACCCGGACGTGGCCGACGCCCGAACGCTGGTGCGAGGCTACCTCAGCTACCTCATTCAACTGCCCGCCTACCAGCTTATGTAACCCTCTCGGCCCGTTGCCCGAGCTCACCCCAGGACCTCACCGAATCTCATGCACGACACGTGTCCTCATCACGCGCACGAACGGCTCCGGCACGGGGCCGCCCTGACCCACGGCGCGGCGCACGCGCAGGATCACGCCCGATGGAGCCGCCGCGATTTTCTCGCGCGGATGGGCCTGGCCTCCGCCGGCGTCGCCTTCTCGCTGGGCGGGCGGCCCGCCGGCGCTTTCGGCCACCTGCCGATGCTCGACGCCCTCCGCCGTCAGGAGACGGACCGCATCCTCGTCCTCATCCAGCTCGGCGGCGGCAACGACGGCCTCAACACCATCATCCCGGTCAACAACGACCTCTATTATCAGAACCGTCCCACCATCGCTATTCCGAAGACGCAGGCGCTTTTGCTCGACGATGAGACGGGCCTCCATCCGGCCATGAGCAGCCTGATGAACCTGTGGGATGACGGGCGCCTGTCCGTGGTGCACAACGCCGGTTATCCGAATCAGACACGCTCTCATTTCGAGGGCACCGTGAACTGGTCCACCGCGCGCGATCAGGGCGACGACGAGAGCACGGGATGGCTCGGGCGTTATCTTGCCGACGAGTACCTCACCTCCTCGCTCGCGCCCTTCGACTATCCGCTCGCCGTTCGGATCGGCGGCCCGGCGACGCTCTTTCAGAGCCCCTTCGGCGGCCTGAGCGTCACCTTCGGCGACGCCGCGCAGTTCGAGCGCTTCCTCGAACAGGGCGGCTTCTACGACGCCGGCGACGTGCCCGCCACCCCGTACGGCGCGGCCCTCTCCTTCGTTCGCGACGTGACGAACGCCTCGTTCCGCTACGTGGCCTCGGTGCAGGAGGCCGCCGCCAACGGGGTCAACCTCGCGAGCTATCCGAACACCGGCCTCGCCGCCAACCTCGCCGTGGTGGCGCGCACCCTCCGCGGCGGCCTGGCCACGCCCATCTATACCGCCTCGCACGGCGGCTTCGACACACACTCCGGGCAGGGCGGCGCCACCGGTTCGCACGGCGCGCGCCTCGGCCGGCTCGCCGACGCCGTCGCCGCCTTCTTCGAGGACCTCGCCGCCGACGGCCTCGACCGGCGCGTCCTCGTGATGACCTTTTCCGAGTTCGGACGCACCCTCCGCGAGAACGGCTCCGGAGGCACCGACCACGGGGCGGGAGCCCCGATGCTCCTCTTCGGCAGCGGCCTCCACGGCGGAACGTACGGCGCGCAGTCCGACCTCCTCGACCTCTACGGCGGCGACCCGCGCTTCACCACCGACTATCGCTCGGTCTATGCCACGCTGCTCCAGGACTGGTTCGGCCTCGCTTCCCCCGACGTCGACGCCGTGCTCGGGCGCTCGTTCGAACGCCTCGATTTCGTCGGCGACAAAGTCAGCGTGGCCGTGGAGCCGAAGGAGACGCCCGGCGCGTTCCGCCTCGAACAAAACTTCCCCAATCCTTTCCATCCCACGACCGAGATCACGTACACGCTCGCGGCCCCGGGACCGGCGACGCTTCGGGTCTTTGACGCGCAAGGTCGCCTCGTGCAAACGCTCGCGGCGGGCACACAGGCGGCGGGCGTCCATCGCGTCAGGTTCGACGCCGGACGCTTGCCGAGCGGAACGTACCTCTATCGCCTCGAAACGGCGGCGGGGATGCAGGCGCGGAAGATGGTGCTGATCAAATGAGAAAGGCAGGCGGCGCTCCGGCGCATTTTACGGGCGCTTCCGTTTCATCCACGAGAAAAGAGGACCGATACCGAAAATAGAAAACTCTCCTCCGAAGGAGGACAGGGGGGTGTCGAAAGCACATCTCATCAAGGCCCAACGATGACGGCGCTCCCTGTGTCCTCCTTCGAAGAAGAGCCCTTCGGATTTCTCGTCGTTCGCGAACATGTTGGACGGCGGCCATTTCCCCATTCAGTTGATGATGCGCATGACACGGCCTACGTCCCTTCCCCTTCGCATGGAGCCGGTGCTCCGGTCTCTGACCCGGCGCGCCGCGAGGTGTTTGCTTCTCCTCGCGCTTCCGTCGCTTCTGTTCGCCGGATGCGACCTGCTCGGCGGCAACGACGAACCGGCCGCCGCGCGGCTCTATCCCGTGCGGATCGACGGGGCGTGGGGATACATCGGCGTGAGCGGGCGCATTGCCGTCGTGCCCCGGTTCGAGGGAGCGGAGGACTTCTCGGAGGGCCTCGGCGCGGTGCAGATCGACGGGTTGTGGGGCTACGTGGGCAGCGGCGGCAACGTGCGCATCCCTCCGCAATACCGTGTGGCCGGGCCGTTCTCCGAGGGGCTGGCCGCCGTGCGCGGCGAGGCGGGATACGGCTACGTCGATGCCGGGGGCACGCTCGTCATCGACGCGCAGTTCGACCTCGCGCAGCCGTTCTCCGAGGGGCGCGCCGCCGTGCGGATCGACGGGCGGTGGGGCTTCATCGACCCGGGCGGGGCGCTCGTGATCGAGCCGCGCTTCAGCGACGCGCGCTCGTTCTCCGAGGGCTTCGCCGCCGTCGAAAGCGTCGACGGATGGGTGTACCTCGACCGCGACGGCGCAGTGGTCATCGACCCGAGCTTCACCATTGAGGTGGCGGGCGACTTCGTCGACGGCCTCGCGCCCTTCGCCACGAGCGACGGGTGGGGCTACCTCGACCGCGACGGCGGACCGGCCATCGCGCCGCGCTTCGAGCAGGCCGAGCCGTTCGCCGAGGGCCTCGCCGTCGCCGCCGAAGACGGCCTCTTCGGCTTCATCGACAGGAGCGGCGCATGGGCCGTGACGCCGCAGTTCCGCGAAGCGCGCCCGTTCTCCGAAGGGCTGGCCGCCGTCCGCCTCAACGCCCGGTGGACCTTCCTCGACAAGGCCTCGCTCCGCATCGGCATGGAACGCAATTTCATGCGGGCCGAGCCCTTCAGCGGCGGCATCGCGCGCATCTTCAACGGACGCGAGGACGACCCCGACATCGGTTACATCGACCGGCGGGGCGAGTACGTCTGGTTCCCCACGAAATAAACGGCTTCACCCTCGCACATGCGGCACAGACACATGAAACGGTTTTTCTCCCGACTGGCGCTCTCTCTCGGCTGCGCTGCGCTCCTCTTCAGCGCGAGCGGATGCGACTTTCTCACCGGCGAAGATCAGGCGGACGCCGCGGGCCTCTTCCCGGTCCTCCTCGACGGGCG
Source organism: Rhodothermales bacterium (assembly GCA_026984335.1). Taxonomy (GTDB): domain Bacteria; phylum Bacteroidota; class Rhodothermia; order Rhodothermales; family ISCAR-4553; genus JALSSK01. Next base: position 882 of record JALSSK010000088.1, on the reverse strand, counting down.
ATGGGGCTACATCAACAGCCTCGGGCGCATGGTCATCGAGCCCCAGTTCTATGCCGCCGAAACCTTCTCGGACGACCTCGCGCACGTGCGCACGAGCAGCGGGCACGGGTACATCGACCGGGAGGGCGACTTCGTGATCGCGCCGCGCTTCGAAGATGCGCGCGCGTTCTCCGAAGGACTGGCCGCCGTGCGCATGGACGGACGGTGGGGCTACCTCAACCGGAACGGGACGTTCGAGATCAACCCGCAGTTCACCTCGGCATATGCGTTCTCCGAGGGCCGCGCCTTCGTCCGCACGCTCGACTATGACTGGGAATACATCGACGCCTCCGGCCGGATCGTCCGCGAGGCGACCACGCCCGAGCTCGACGAAGTCGACGAACCCTCGTTCTCCGACGGTCTTGCGCTCGTCCGCCACGGCGATGCGTACGGGTACATCGACCGCGCGGGCAAGCTCGTGATCCCGCTTCAATATTCCGCCGCGCGCGCCTTCGCCGATCGCCGCGCCGCCGTCAAGATCAGCGACCGGTGGGGCTACATCGACGACAGGCAGGGCACCGCCATCAGCCCGCAGTTCATCAGCGCCGCCAGCTTCTCCGACGACCGCGCGCCGGTGCGCAAAGACGGCAACCAGTGGGGCTACATCGACCGCTCGGGCAGCCTCGCCGTCGCCGCGCAGTTCGACGAGGCGATGCCGTTCTCCGAAGGACGCGCGCCGGTGATGGTGGATGAGAAGTGGGGCTACATCGACCCGTCCGGCGCGTACATCATCGAGCCGCAGTTCGACGAGGCGATGCCGTTCAAAGACGGCGCGGCCCGCGTTCGCATCAACGTGGGCGAGCGACAGACGTACGGTTATATCGACCGCGCCGGAAAATTCCT
>JALSSK010000087.1 GCA_026984335.1 Rhodothermales bacterium | reverse complement strand
CCGGTCCATGCGCATGGCCAGCAACAGGAACGGCGTGTCGTTGAGGTCGCGTTGGAGGAAATGCCGTTGGAGAAGGTCCCGGAAGGCGGCGCGGTCGGTCAAGGTCTGCGGCGACTCCGGCTCCGGTTCGGGTTCGGGGGTTGCCGGGGCGGGCGGGGGCGTGGCTTCCTGCGCGCTCGGCGGCGGCGTGACGAAGATGTCGAGGTGCTCGACGATGTCGGTGGCGCGGGACACCGGCGAGGCGGGTTGCTCCGGTTCGGGTTCGGGGGCTGCCGGCTCCGGCGTCTCCCGTTCCGGCGTCTCCTGCGCCGGGAGCATACGCAGCGAGGACGCCAGCGCCTCACTCGAAGCCACGAGCGACTCGAGGTCCCAGTTCTCCACGACCTTTCGCTTCAGATGCCCGATGTGCGGGATCAGCGTCAGGCGGCGCTTCGTCGAGAGGTCGCCGTTGGGGACCATCTCGAGGTGGATGGAAGCCGTAAGCTGGCTCTTCATGAAATCGACCACCTCCTCCGAACGACGGCTGGCCGGCTCGGCGACGGCCAGCATCATCGTCGTGTCGAGCGGGTCGATCTGTTCGAGCATCCGGATGACCTCGGCCCGCAGCCGGTCGAAGGACCGGAACAGCACGAACGGCGTGAAGTCGTTCACCACCAGACGTTTCGGCTGGTGGCGGCGAATGATCGAGACGAGGTCATGGAGCGCCTGCGCCACGGTGTCGTCCCCCACGCTCTGGAGGGTGAACAGCGGGGGGATCCGCATCATGCGGACCGCGCCCTCGCGATGCGCTTTTTGAAGGTCGAAACCGATGGAGGCCGCCTGAATCATCAGGTCCTTCGGGCGCTCGGGCGAAATGAGGAGACAGGATTCGCCGAGCAGGGCGCCCGTCTGGAGGAACATCAGCGTGAGCAGACCGCGACCGCTGGCAGCGCGCCCGTAGACGAGGTACGAACCGCCCCGATACAGGCCGCCCCATTCCTTGTCGATGACATCGATACCCGAGAGTATTTTAGGGGCGAAAGTCGTCACTGGCGTCGAGGTGAGTTCCATTCTGAAGGCATATCATGAGGATAAAATAGGTGCTTCAGGGGCATAAACAAACGGTATGCCGCCTTTGGTTCGCGGGCGGAACACACCGCGAAAACATCGATTATGAGTCAATAAGGGCAATATTGATCGACCCGGGCCGGGTCTTCGCTCCTCATATCGAGATAAAAGGACGATCCCCTTTTGAGATAGCCCGGCGCGGTGTGCGACCTCTCCGAAGGTGTGCTTGAGAGGTCGCCGACTGCCTGAAAGGGTCATGCCTTCCGGAGCCTTCGACGCCTTTGGTCTTGCGCGGACGCCGGCTTCTCCGACGCCGAAAGCCCTCTCTCGCGGGCATGTGGCCGGTCGTCACGGAGGGCGGGCTTCGCACGTTTGGTCCCAAATATAGACGAATTGGAGCAGCGTAGCTCAGGCTGAGGTCAAAATACTGGATTTTGTCGGGAAAATGACGGTTCCGTCACACCCGGTGCGAATTGGCCCGATGCTTGTGTACGTTTGGATGGAACGCCTGAAAGATCAAAACGAGTCGATCGTTCCTTTGCTTGGCAGGCGGATAAGTTAGCTGACGTGCGGAGAAAGCCTCCGTCCCTGCCGGGGCGGAGGCTTTCGTTTGGCGGCGCGCGTCACGTCTTCGGAGGGCCCAGTCGCCGGATGATCGCCGCCACGCCGACGTATCCGGCGAAGGCGGCGAGTGCGAAGACGGCGGTGCGCGGCGTCAGGTGGAGGAGGCCGTCGAAGAGCAGGTCTGCGAGCATGGCGGCAAAGCCGAAGAGTGCACCGAAGAGGAGAGCGCCGGCGAAGATGAGCGGCCAGGTTCGGAAGGCGCGGTCGTCAAACATAGGTTTTTCTCCGGCGGAGGGGGCGCTCACAGGAGGATGCCCGCCACGATGAAGAGCACAAACGAAACGCCGGCCACGAGCAGGGTATAGGGCAACTGGGTGTTGATGTGATCGACGTGGTCGCTGGCGGCGGCCATCGAGGCGATGATCGAGGTGTCGGAGAGCGGCGAGGCGTGGTCGCCGAAGACGCCGCCCGAGAGCAGCGCGCCGAGCATCAGCGGCTGCGAGAGGCCAAGCCCCTCGGCCAGCGGAAGCGCGATGGGCATCAGAATGGCGAAGGCCGTCCACGACGAGCCGAGCGTGAAGGAGACGAAGCAGCCCACGAGGAAAACCAGCCCGGGCAGCCACCACGACGGCCCCCCGCTCCCGATCAACCCCACGATGTACGGCCCCATCTCGAGCGCCCGCGACACTTGCCCGAGCGCGAAGGCGAACACCACCAGCAACACCACCCCCACCATGCCGGAGGAGCCCCTGACGACGAGCGCCATCGATGCGCGAAGCGACATCAGCGGCTTTCGACCCAGCGGCAAGGCATACAGGACCATCGCCACGCCGATGGCCGTGCCCACCGCCCACAGCACCGACGTCGAACCGCTGCCTTTCATGAAGTCGCCCTCGCCCGTGATGTACAGCCCGGCGAAGATCATCGCCACCATGACCGCGAGCGGGATGAGGAGGTCGCGCGCCTGCTCTTTCGAGCCCGGCACCGGCTCCATCTCGACGATCTCCTCGGCGATCATCGGCGTGGCGCCGGGGCGGAGGAGCGCGCCCGTGGCGGCCCGCTCTTCGGCGCGCTTCATGGGCCCGAAGCCCCGGCCCGTGAGCGCCAGCGCCAGCGCGAAGGCAATGGCGAGGATCGCGTAAAAGTTGAACGCGAGCGCGCCCGCCAGCAGCCCCACGGCGCCGGTGGCGACGCCCTGCGCGGCGAGCAGCCCGAGCACGTAGGCGCCCCATCCGTTGAGCGGGATCATCATGCACACGGGCGCGCTCGTGGCGTCGCAATAGTAGGCGAGCTTCTCACGGGGCAGGCGAAGCTCGTCGAAGAACGGTCGGCTGACCGCGCCGACGATCAGGCACGTGATGCTCGACTCGATGAAGACGATCATGCCGACGACCCACGCCAGCACCTCCGCGCCTTTCCGCGTGGTGGCCCACCCGCGTCCCTGCGCCCACCGGACGAAGCCTTTCACGCCCCCCGAGGCCTGCACGAGCGCCATCAGCCCGCCGACGAGCAGGCTGAAGAGGATGATGCGCGTGTTGCCCGGATCGGTGAAGACGGCCACCGTCTGATCGGCCAGCTCCCGCAACCCGAGGAGGGGATTGCCGCCCGCCAGGATGGTCGTCCCCAGCCAGATGCCGATGAAAAGCGAGAGGTACACCTCCTTCGTCCGAAGGGCCAGCACAATCGCCACGATGGGCGGGAGAAGGACGATCCAGTCCATGAGAGCCACTCCAAAATCGAAGGAAAGCGAACGCGCCGCCGCAGGACGCGTCCCGAATCTAAGGGAAAGTCGGCAAGGATGGTAGGCGGAGGCCCGGACGCACGGGGGATCAGGCGAAGGCGCGCTTCCACTTGATGCTGCAGCCCATCGAGGGGAATTGCTCCATCGTGACCGCGCCGCTTTCGAGGAGTTCGTCGAGGGCGCGGCGGAGGTCGCTGCCGTCGGCGGTCCGGCCCGTGCGCGGGCGCGTGGCGTCGAAGCGGCCGTGATAGACGAGCTTCCGGTCCCGGTCGAAGACATACAGATCCGGGGTGCACACCGCGCCGTACGCTTTCGCCACCTCCTGGCTCTCGTCGTAGAGATACGGGAAGGGATATCTCTTGTCGCGGGCGCGCTCGGCCATCTTTTCGAAAGAATCCTGCGGATACGCCCGGGCGTCGTTCGCGCTGATGCCCACGAACGCGACGCCTTTCGGCCGGTAGGCCCGGGCCACGTCGATGAGCGCGTCCTCGATGTGGATGACGTAGGGGCAGTGGTTGCACAGGAACGCCGCCACGAGCGCTTCGGCGTCGGCGAAGTCGTCGAGCGCATAGTTCCGGCGTTCCGGATCGTCCTCGGGCGGGTTGGCGGCGGGCAGATCGAAGGCCGGCGCCTTCATGCCGGGCGTGATCGTTCGGGAATACGTGAGGGCCATGGATCGAACGGGTTGGGAGGTTGGGAAACGGGCCGTCTTTGATGGTCGGAAGGGGGCGATGGATCCCGGCGTCACCGCGCGCGGACGCGCCTTCGGAGGAGGCGGACGAGGGCGCGCTGGGACGCCGCGACGTCGCTGTACGTGCACAGCCGTACGGGCGCGTGCGGGAAGGCGTCGAGGATGAGCGGGCTGCCGAGGGCGGCAAGCGTCACGGGCCGCCGCGCCGTGAGGGCCTCGGCGAAGGCGTGCTGCGCCGGCGTCAGGCCAAACGCATGCCACGCCGCAGGCTGGACGACGAGCGCGAGGACGACGCGCCGCGCCCGCTCCACCCGCGCCGATACCGCCCGGAGACCCGCTTCCCCGGCGTCGGGGCCGATC
>JALSSK010000086.1 GCA_026984335.1 Rhodothermales bacterium | reverse complement strand
CACTTCGACGACCTCGTCGGCGAGCTCTTCGTTGAGTTCGGCGAAGTTGTTGATGAAGTTGAGCGGGTTTTTGATCTCGTGGGCGATGCCGGCGGTGAGCGCCCCGAGCGAGGCGAGCTTCTCGGATTGCACGAGCCGATCCTTGGCCTCGTTGAGTTCGTCGTAGGCCGCTTCGACCTCGGCTTTGGCGGCTTCGAGTTTGCGGAAGTCTTCGTACCGGGCATAGGCGACGGCGAAGGCGTCGGCGAGCGACTGCACGAGGGCGGCTTCGTCGTCGGAGAGCGGCTCGGGGCTGCCGACGTAGAGCATACCCTGCGCGAAGGGGACGAAGAGCAGGGCCAGCGTCTCCGGCGGGGCCTCGGCGCCGGGATAGGCCGTCGCTTCGAGGACGCCCTGTTCGGCCATGGAGTGCATCCACGCGACGAACTGCGCCCGGTCCCATTGCTCGCGGTAGGCGTTCGCCTCGCGCCAGTGGCGGACGAGGGCCTCGGTGGTGGGGGCGCTGTCGAAGGGGAGGTCGAAGGCGGCCAGGGCGTCGCCGTCGGGCAGGCTGAGGTGGGCGCGGAAGCGGCGGGCGTCCTCGTCGGTGATGAAGACGCCGCATCGGAGGGCGGGGACGCCGAGCGTGGTGAGTTCGCGCCAGAGCAGCGGGGTGATGCGGTCGAGGTCGGCGGTGGTGCGCATGGAAGCGATCTCGGCGCGGACGCGGTCGAGGGACGCCTGCTGCTCGGCTTCGCGGGCGCGGGCTTCGGCTTTCCGGAGGTCGAGGAAGCGGGTATAGGCCAGGTCGAAGACCTTCGTGAAACGAAATCCGACGTCGCGCTGCTCGGGGGTGAGCGCTTCGAGGGTGCGCGCGGAGAGGACACCCTGGGAAAAGTGAAAATGGTTGATGAAGATGCGGTCCACGTCGGCGAGACGGCCCCCGCGCCACACGGCATCGGGAATCGGAAGGTAGCCCTTTACCAACGCCATATAGGAATCGAGGTCTTCTCTTGAGAGTTCGATGAAGAAGCCGGGCTCGCCCCTCTGCCAGGCCCTGAGCATGGCGTCGGCTACCGGATGACGGGTAAGGATGTGCACGTCGGTCGCTTTTCCGGAAGCCGGGACCACCTTGCCCTCGGCATTGGTGAACCAGTGAGACATGGCAAGCGATTCCCGATCGACCAGGTCAAAACCACATTGGAGGGTTCGAAATCCGAGGATGTTCAACTGTGCGTAGATCACCGCCGCCACCTCGCTCAACTCCTCGCTTCGCTGCATCGCCATCGTGCGGCTTCGCACCCGTTCCAGCGCCGCCTCGATCCGGGCCTCCCGGGCCTGCGCTTCGGCTTGCTTGAGGTCGTCAAAACGTTTATAGGCCATGTCAAAGACGCGCCCGAACCGGCGGAGAATCTCGAGATTGCCCTCCGATAGCGGCTCCAGCCCTGCGATTTGCAACGCCCCGTAGTCATTGAATGAGGCGGAAAGAAGGACCCGATCCGGCGCCCGCATCCCCGCCTGCACTTCTTCGGGCAGACGGCTCAATTCCGTTTCGGAGAAGAGAAAATCATCCCAGGTTGCCTTGGTTTTGCCCTGCAAGTCATAAACCCACCGGGGCTCGCGCGCTTTCCAGGCGCCGAGAAAGGCCTGGTAGGCCGGATGCTCATGGTAGGGCACCTCAAAACAAGCCGGTCGCGTCGGGTCTTCCGCGTTCGCCATCCACCATCGCGCTGACCGCGTCTCCGGATCGAGAATCCAGATGAGGCATCGGGTCAGGGCAAAATCGAGCGCCGTCAACTCTTTGAAAACGGTGGCGACGACCTCGGCGAGTTCCGCCGAGGTGTGCATGGCCATCGTGCGGCTTCGCACCCGTTCCAGCGCGGCTTCGATCCGGGCCTCCCGGGCTTGTTCCTCAGCCTTTTTTAGATCGAGAAAACGGGTGTAGGTTTGCTCGAACTCTTTCGCAAAGCGTCTGAAGATCGCATAGGCTTCCGGCACGGGTTCGTAGGTTATGAATAACAGGTAACCGTACTTGAAATAAGCGACGTGGTCAATCTGCGAAGTGGGTAATGGGATGCCGGATGCCTGCAACTGCTTCAAAGCATCCCCAACCACCGGAAGCGACATCAGGTACTGATAGTGATCCGCACAGGCCTTGCCCTTGAATTCCTTAATGTACAGGTCCTCGCCCTTCTGGCGCTTTTCGTAGAAATGCTTGAAAAATTTCTTCCTCGGCGTTTGGTAAAAAGGCAGATATCCTTCTTCAGTACTAAACCATTCATAATCTCCTTCATCATGATCGGCATAAATGTGAAAGGCACAGCCCCAGGCCTCGATCCCCAGTTTACGCACCTGCCGTGCCAGCAAAAAGGAGGTCTCCGCAAGTTCATCGCTGCGTCGCATGGCCATCGTCCGGCTCCGCACCCGCTCCAGCGCCGCTTCGATCTGCGCCTCGCGGGCCCGGGCTTCGGCCTGCTTGAGGTCATTGAACAGGGTGTAGGTGAGGTCGAACACCTTTCCGAACCGGCTCAGGATATCGAGGCTCTCCCCGGAGAGCGGTTCTTCCCCGACCGTTTGCAATCCTCCGAACGTACTGAAGGTGCACGAAAAGACGTGTTGCCCGGCGGCCCGCATGGCGGCTTTCACGGGGTCCGGGAGCCTGCCGATCTCGGTTTCGCTGAACAGGTAGTCGTCATAGGCCGCTTTTTCAGCGCCTGCCATCACATAAACCCAGCGGGCCTCTCGTTCATGCCAGGCCTGCATGAACGCCCGATGGAAGGGCCAGCGATCGACCTCCAGCTTCAGCGGGAAGGCTTCCGGCGCTGCGCCGATCTCCGGGCTGGTAGCCCAGAGCGTGTTGGCGCCCGCCTGCTCGTCGATGAGGTTGATCATGCACCAGCTCAGGGCAACATCCAGTGCCTTCAACTCTTCGAAAAGCGTTGCCACCAGCGCCGACAGTTCGTCGGACGACTGCATGACCAGGGCGCGGGCACGAACGCGCTCGAGGGCGGATTCGATCTCGGCCTCGAGCCGGGCGGCTTCGAGTTCTTTGTGGAGCCGGCGGTAGAGGGCCTGATCGCGGTAGTAGTTGTCCTCTAGTTCGGCCCGGTACCGCTCGGAACGGGCCAGCTTTTTTTCCAGCACCCGGAGCCGCTTTTCAAGGGCCTGGACGTCGGTCGGGTTCATGGGGCTTCTCCGATCAGGACCGTGACAAAGGTACAGCCGTGGGCGCGGGGGGCCGGGTCATTCGGTAAGGGACAGAACTCGCCGTACGTATAGAAGCCGATGACGGGGAGTGTGGGGCCGAAGCAGGCGGCGAGGATCTCGTGTTCGCGGCCGACCTGCGTACCGAGGTGCCCGTGCCGTCCGCCACACGAAAAGATGAGTGCGGCCTCGGGCGCCGCGCCGGGGTAGGCGTCCCACGCCTGCACCGTCGACTGCTCGGTGCCGGCGAGCACCTGGGCCCGGTTCACGTCGGCGAAGCGAATGCGGGTGCCCTCGGGTATCCGGGGCGAGAAAAACATGCTGCCGTCGGGTTGAACGTTGAGCGGCACGCTGAGGTAGAAGGCGTCGCCGACCGTGCCGGAGACGTCCGGGAAGACGGCCACCACCTGTCGGGAACCGGAGATTTCCGTGGTGCCGAAGTACCGCACCCAGAGGTCGCGGGCCGTCCAGTCGCCGATGCGCTCCACCAGGGAACCGTGCGTCCGGCTGACGCGGTGCTCGGAGCCGAGTGGCTGCCAGCCACTACAGACGCCGGTGGCCACGTGCAGGGGGCCGGCCATCAGGAGGACGGGCACGGCATCGGTGTATACGCGTCCGTTGCAAAACTGGAAGGTCTGTTCGATGCGAAGCTGGTCGCCGGCCAGGCCGCCGCAGACCGGCACGCCCTCGCCGATGGCTGCGCCGAGGGCCTCGGCCACCGCGCCCGCATCAATGAGCAGGCCCTCGGGCACGGCGAGGCACAGGCGGACGGGTGCGTCGAGCCCCTCCTTTGCCCGCGCCACGGCCTGCCGGGCCGCAGCCTCGGGGTCGGCCCGCACGCCTTCGCCCACGCCCACGCCGAAGCCCACCCGGTCCGAGTGGAACAGCATCAGCGCGACCGAATCCTCGGCGAAGCCGGCCGTCGAGAGCTCGCCGTGCGTGGTGCCGCCGATGAGCAGGACGCCGGGATGCCGTTCCTGGACGGCATCGAGGAGCGCCTGATGGTCGTGGTCGATGCCGGCGAAGAGGAGCCCCGCCTGCGGCGTCCGTCCGGCCAGGGTCTCGTCGCATTGCGCGAGGGCTTCTTCGATGGCGTCTGCCGAGTCGATGTCTTCACTGTGTCCGAGGGCGGCAATCATAGCATTCCTTCAATCGATGTTTTGATGTGTTTTCAGGCTCTTCACGCGTTCACCGGCACCGTGACGACGAACGCTGCGCCCTCGCCCGGCGTGCTTTCCACA
>JALSSK010000085.1 GCA_026984335.1 Rhodothermales bacterium | reverse complement strand
CCTGCTCATCCGTTCGGTCCTCACCCGCCATGAGACCCGTTTTCTTCTGACGATGGGCGGCTTCCTCACGCTCGTCTACCTCGATGAGCGCTTCGGCTACCACCTTGCGCAGACCGCCTCGACCGCCCTTTTCGACGCGCTCCTCCACGACAGCACCGCCGCGCTCCTGCTCGTGCTCGCCTTCCCCCTATGGCTCGCCGCGGCTTCCCACCGGATGCTCCTTCAGCGCCTCCGCACCGAAGAGCGCCTCCGGCCCGCGCGACGGAACACCTGGCGCCTCCCCTGGCTCGAAAACGCCGGGCCGGTGGGGCAACTGCTCCTCCTCGAAGCGCGGATGATGTGGCGGAACCGCCGTCCCCGGCACTATCTGCTCATCTCACTCCTCTTCTCCACGCTGTACCTCCTCTTTTTCCTCGCCAACCCCGCCGTGAAAGACGGCTTCATCCTCGGAGCCGTCATCGGGCTCTTCGCTTCCGGGGGCTTCGTGCTCAACTACGGGCAACTCATGTTCAGCTGGGAAAGCAGCTATTTCGACGGCCTGCTCGCCCGAAACGTGAGCCCCGGAAAGCTCATCCTCGCCAAGCTTTTGCTCCTTCAGGGTTCGTGCCTGGCCCTTTTCCTCCTCAGCCTGCCCCTGTTCCTCTGGTTCCGCCCCGACCTTCTGGGCCTACACGCGGCCTTTCTCTTCTACAATGCGGGCGTGACCACGGTGGTGGTGATGACGCTGGCCCTCCGCAATCGAAGGCCGGTCGATGCTTCGAAGAGCGGCGGATTCTTCAACTACGAAGGCTTCTCCGCGGCGCACTGGCTCTGGTTCGTCCCCACGGCCCTCCCTCCGACCCTCTTCCTCTTCTTTTTCCGCCACGCCCCGCAAAGCGGTCTGATCATCCTCGGCGCGCTGGGTCTGGCGAGCCTCTTGCTCGTGCGCCTGTGGGTCGCGTATTTTGCCTCACGCTTCGCGCGCCATAAATACGCCATGGCCGAAGGATTCCGTCGCTGACATGACCTTAGACGTTCTCGGACTCAAGAAAACCTACGGAGAGCACTGCGCGCTCGACGTCCCCGCTCTCCGCATCGAGGAGGGCGAGATCGTGGGACTCGTGGGCAGCAACGGCGCGGGGAAAACGACCTTCCTCCGCCTCGTGCTCGACCTCCTTCCGGCCACCGAAGGCGAGGTCCACATCGACGGGCGCAACGTCGCCGGAAACGACGCGTGGAAAGCTCACACCGGCTCCTACCTCGATCCCTCGTTCCTGATGGATTTCCTGACGGTGGACGAGTACCTCGACTTCATCGGGAGCATCTACGGCCTCTCGAAATCCGAGACGGCCATCGCACGGAGGCCGTTTCAGTCGTTCTATCCGGACGAGGTCTTCGGAGAGACGACCCGGTTCATCCGCGACCTTTCGATGGGCAACGCCAAAAAGATCGGCCTCATCGCCGCCATGTTCGTCCGTCCGCGCCTGTTGTTGCTCGACGAGCCTTTCGCCAACCTCGACCCCCCCTCACAGATCCGGCTGAAACAGCTCCTGCGCATGCTCCATGCGGCCCACGGCACGACGATGATCATCTCCAGCCACGACCTCGTCCACGTCACCGAGGTATGCAAACGGATCACCGTGCTCGAAGCCGGGCGCATCGTGCGCGACCTCTCCACGTCCGACGCCACGTTGCGAGAGCTGGAACAATACTTCGCGTCCTGAGGAGAGCGGAACCGGCAACGCCCGCGAAAAGAAGCGAGACGTTTTCTCCGGCGCGTCGGGGCATCAGTCGGAGCCGCGCGAGGGCCTGACGCGAACCGAATGCGCCGTTCCGGCGGCCGAGGCCCACTTTTGGGCTTCGATGAGCGCCGGGCACTGCTCACAGCGCACCTCCCGATCCGTCACGGCGAAGGCTTCCCGCTCGCTGAGCGGGCACAGCGCATAGGGCGGCACCCCGTCGCCGCCGAGACCCGCCGGCGTCTCGCCGTCTTTCCCGACAAGCTGGGACACCGCCACCTCGGCGAGCGCCTCGACGAAGAGCGGATGGCAATTCAGAGCCGAGGCGACCTCATAATGACGGATCCCGGCATGCTCCGCCTCCTCGCGCAGCTTCACGTCGAGCTTGTACGTCGTTTCGAGACAATCCAGCACGAACGTGATCGGAACCACGAGCACGGCGTCGTGTCCGGCCTGCGCCAGCTCCTGCACCTTCTCCGACGTGCCGGGCGTCAGCCACTCGGCCAACCCCAGCCGGCTCTGAAAAGCGACGTGGAAGGGGTGGTCGTTCTGCCGGTATTTCATCACCCGGTCCACGGTGCTGTGGATGAGGCAGCAGTACGGATCGTGACGCTCGGTCAACTCGCGGAGGGGCGTGCCGTGCGCGCTGAAGACCAGGTGCACCCTGGCGCGCACCCCACGCGGAAAGCGCTGAAGGGCCTCGTCGATGCGTTCGCTGAGCGCCTGAATATACTTGGGATGGGCCGCATATTCGAAGACGTACGTCGTCGGCCACGATGGGATTTCACCGGCTTGTCCGAGCGTCCACCAGTAGACCAGGGAGGAGCCGGAGCTGCTTTTCGAGTACTGCGGATACAGCGGGAGCAGGACGACGTGCGTGATGCCCTCGGCTTCCATCCGTCGGGCCGTCTCCTCGCTCGAAGGCCGCCCGTATCGCGCGGCGAGATAGGTCCGGAACTCGATTCCGCCGTCCGCCCCGAAGCGCCGGTTCAACACCGTCTCGAGGACCCGCGCCTGTTCGTTGGCGAACCGGTTGATGATCGAACGCCCGCCGATGGCCTCGTATTCCTTGCCGACGGACTTCGAGAGCGCCGCCGCCGCCATGCGGCAGAGCATCGGACGCAGGACCTTGCCCAGCCGAAGATCGACCAGCGCCGGATCCATGAACAGGCGGTTGAGATAGGGCGCGACGTCGTCTCGTCCGCTCGGTCCCCCGGGATAAAGCAACACCACCCCGACGCGATCGCCACGGCTCACGGTAAGCGGACCGGCAGGGAAATAGCCCCCCGTTACGAGCCGTCCGTCATACCTGTACCTGCGCAAAAATTCTCGCGGCGTCATGGCCCCACGTCTTTCGTGTCCCCCCCTGCATCTCTCCCTTCTCTTTGGTACAAAGAAATTAGTCTAACCAGTTCCACCGGGTCATTGAAGTTTTCAATAATCCCCGGAAGCCCCCGGATCGCTATTTCTTCTCGAAAACAGCGTTTTTTCCACCTTCTCCCCGCCTCTCCGAACGCTGCGGAATCGGCGCTCGTGCGTCCGAAATCGTCGCGCGCTATATTCCTTCCGGGTATCGACCGGCTCCGGCGATTCATAACCCGGACATCGTTCACGGTCCCCGAAAGCGTCCTCCCGCGAACCTTTCACGTCCTTTTACGCATGGTCATCATCGAACGCGCGCCGTCACGAGAGGAGATCCTGGACTTCATCGACGACGGGATCCGCCAGATCCGGGCTTCCGGCGCGGAAGCGAAATACATCCTGATCGGCCGGGAAGCGTATCACACGTTCCGCCACGCGATGGCCGAGCGCCTTCACCGCAAGCCGAAGCATTTCGAAACGTACCAGTACCTCCCGGTCGTGCTCGACCCGTTCCGAACGGACGGCGTCTGCGTGGTGCCGGGGCCGGGCGAGTGCGCCCGAGGCGTGCAGACGTACCGCATCGACGAGTGAGCGGCCCTCACGCCGAGGCGAGCAAGCGCGCGACTTCGCCGCGGAAGCGGCGGCCCCACGCGGCGGGCGGCGGCGCGGACCAGCGCATCGGCTCCTTGCGCGTCGGGTGTGTGAGCCCCAGAAGGTAGCAGTGAAGCGCCAGGTTGCGCCCGTCGAGTTCCCGGGCGGCGCCGTATCGGACGTCGCCGAGGAGGGGGTGGCCCCGATGCGCCATTTGCACGCGGATCTGATGCGGACGCCCCGTGGCGAGCGCCACCTCCACGAGGCTCAGTCCCTCTGCCGTGCCGAGCACCCGCCAGCGCAGTTCAGCCCGTTTCGCCCCCGGATAGCCCTCCGGCACGACGCGCACCGTCCGTCCCTCTTTCACGAGGTGATCGACGCCCCCCCCCGCGCCCTCCCACCGCCCCTCGACGAGCGCGAGGTAGCGCTTCTCCGGCGTGCGCTTCCGAAACTGCTCGGACAGACGCGCCGCCGCCTTCGACGTGCGCGCCAGCGCCATCACCCCGGACGCCGGACGGTCGAGGCGGTGCACGAGCCCGAGAAAGACCTTGCCCGGCTTCCGGAACCGCTCTTTGAGAAAAGCCTTGCCGAGGGTGAGCACGTCCACGTCGCCGGTGCGATCGGCCTGTGAGAGCAAACCCGGCGGCTTGTTGATGACGAGCAGGTGGTTGTCGAGATAGAGCACGTCGAGCTTCATAGCCGCGCCAGCGCCTCACGGTCGGCCTTTTTCAGGCCCGCCGTGACGAGCGCATACG
>JALSSK010000084.1 GCA_026984335.1 Rhodothermales bacterium | reverse complement strand
AAGAAAGCCGCTCCGGCGCACACGCCGCCTTGCGCAAAGCCGGATTCGACCAGCGGGCTCACCTCACCTACCCGGGCTTCCAACCGCTGTTCTCCTTTACTCCCAATGCCATGCAGGAGGCGTTGATCGACGTCCCGTTCCCCGAAGACGGCGCCCCGACCCTGACCATCATCGAAGGACCGACCGGGGAAGGCAAGACCGAAGGCGCCTATGCGCTCGCGGCGCGGCAGCAAGCGCATACGAGCGGGTCCGGTTTCTACACCGCCATGCCCACCCAGGCGACCAGCAACGGATTGTTCAAACGAACCCTCGATTTTCTTCGCAAGGCCCATACGGGACCGGCCAACTTCCGGCTCGTCCACGGAAATGCCGACCTGATGCCGGAACAGGAAAGGCTCGTAAGCGACGTACGCGATCTCGACGCTCTGTTCGATGCGGACGACCGGCCGAACACCGACCGGCTCGAAGGTTCGGTGCAAACGCTCCGGTGGTTCCTGCCCCGCAAGCGGAGCCTGCTGGCCCCCTACGGTCTCGGCACCGTGGACCAGGCCTTCCTCGGCGTCCTCTATGCGCGGCACTTCTTCCTGCGCCTGTTTGCCCTTAGCGGCAAAACGGTCATCTTCGACGAAGTGCATGCCTATGATCTCTATATGCAGCATCTCTTCAAACGGCTTCTGAGCTGGCTGCACGCGCTCGGCTGTCACGTCATCCTGCTCTCGGCCACACTCTCGGCCCGACAGCGCGAAGCCTGTTTCCGGGCCTGGGGAAAAGCCGTCTGCGAAATCGAAGTGTCTCCCCCGGAAGCGCCCTATCCGGCCATCTGGCTCGCGCAGAAGGGAAAGGCGACTTTGCACGCCGGTGGTTTTCCCACGCGATGGCAGCAGAAGGCCCGGCTCGTCCGGTTGGATCCGGATCCGGAGCGTGTGGCCGGCGAAGCCGCCCGGGCTTATGAGAATGGGGCTGTCGCCCTGGTCATATGCAACACGGTGCGGCGGGCGCAGGAAGTGTACCGGGCATTGCCGGAAACCGTGCGCGCTGCGGAAGACGACGTGATGTTGTTGCATGCCCGCTTTCGGTTCGGGGTGCGTCAGGCGCGCGAAGAGACCGTGCTGAAACGCTTCGGGAAAGACCGGCCCAACGGGCGGGGCGCCGTTCTGGTGGCGACTCAGCTTGCCGAACAGTCGCTCGACCTGGATGCCGACGTGCTGTTCACGGATCTGGCTCCGATCGACCTCTTGCTCCAGCGAGCCGGCCGGCTTCATCGTCATCTCGAAAAGCGCCCTTCGGCCCAGCGCCCCGAAGGCTACCGGACGCCGACCATCCACTGGATGTGTCCCGAAGCCGAACCGGGGCATCTCCCCGACCTCAGCGACGTCGGCATCCGCGTCTCGCGCTTCACGGTCTATGCCCCCGCCGTCGCGTGGAAGACGTGGAGCCTGCTGAAAGGTCGGGAGCTCTGGAGCCTGCCCGCCGACTACCGAACGCTGATCGAGGCCGTATATGCCGACGACCGGCGGATGCCCGAGGGACTTTCCGAGGCCGGTCGGGAGGTCTGGGAAAAAGCCCTGAGGGTCGTCGGGGGGATCGAGAGGGACGCTAAAGACGAGGCCATGCGGCAGCTCATCCCTGCACCCGAGCGAAGCCGTGAGTTTCTGGATCTCGACCGCCGCACGCTGGCCGACGAAGACGACGGCGACGCTCCTCCTTGGCAGCGGGTCCTGACGCGCCTGGGGACGGAAAGCGCCGAGGTCGTGCTATTGTTCGCCGGGAAGGACGATGCGCTCTATCTCGATCCCGCCTGCACGGAGCTCGCACCGTTGGCCGTGCCCGAAGGCCGGGAAGACCTGCCGGCGGCAAGCGTGCGGGCGCTGCTCCGGAACGCGGTGCGCCTCAGCTATGAGGAGGTCGCGCGGGCGCTGCGGGAACGGGAAGAAACCGAACTGCCGGAAGTCTGGCGACGGGCCGCCCTCCACACGGCCGCCCTGCAACAGCGTCACCCCCTGGTGCTGGAAGATCGCGCCTGCACGATCGCAGGCTATCGCATCGCCGACGACGAAACACTCGGGATTGGCATCGAACGCCTCTCTTAACCTTCAGAACAGTAAAGAAACCTGATATGAATAAGCCCACCTTCGACCTGATTCACGAACCCTGGCTGCCGGTGCTCGACGCCGAGAGCCAACGTCACGAAGTCGGCCTGCGGGATGCGCTGGTGCGGGCGCACGAATGGCGCGAGGTCTATGCCGACAACCCGATCGAGACGGCGTCCCTGTATCGCCTGTTGCTCGCTCTCGTCATCGACGGCTTCCTGCCGCACCCGGACGAGGGCGCCTGGTGGGCGCTGTGGGATTCCGGCCGTTTCGACCCCGGCGCCGTCGACGCCTACTTCGCCGACCCGCGCCGGGCCGACCGCTTCGATCTGTTTCACCCCGAACGTCCCTTCTACCAACATCCTGAGCCGCTGGCAAAGGAACCGGCCCCTTTGAGCAAGCTGTTCCACGCCGAGGCCAGCGGCAACAACGCAACCCTTTTCGGACACGAGGTGGATGCCTTTCCGCAACCACGCTGGCCGGCCGAGACGGCCCGCGCCGTCGTGTGCACCCAGGCCGCGGCCATGGGCGGCGGCGTATCGAAGCCGTTCAACTTTTCCCACGGCCCGCTCGTTGGCGGCGCGCTCTTCTGGATCCGGGAACGGTCGCTCTTTCGGGCCTTGCTCCTCAACGCCGCTCCGGAACCGGAAGCCCGGATGATGCTCGACGAGGACGACGACCTCGGTCTCCCGCCCGCCTGGGAACGCCCTCTCCCGAGGATCCACGCGCGGCGCCCCGTGAAAGGATACCGGGACTACCTCACGTGGCAGTCCCGGCGCCTGACGCTGGTCACCGAGACCGGAGCCGATGGGCGGACGGTCGCCACGGGCGTCTACATCACCCAGGGAGACAAGGACGATCCGGCGGTCAAGAACGACCCGCTGACGGCTACGGTGCATCCCAGAAACAAGGAGCCCTTTCCTTACGGGCTGCGCGCGGATCGGGCCGTGTGGCGCGACGCGGATACGCTGTTCAAGCTGCTGCGCCCCGGCGAAGGCGGCAGCCCGCGCACCTTCTCCTGGCTCCGCCACGTGGCGCGCCGAGAAAACGTGGACCGGTATGCAGTGGACGTGTTCGGTCTTGTCAACGATAAGGCCAAGGTGGAGATGTGGCGGCACGAGCAGATGCCGGTGTTTCCCGTGCTGCTGGCCGAGGCGACGGAGGAAGGTCGCCCCCTCCACCAGATCAAAAACGCGCTCGATGCGGCCCGGGAACAGCGAAAGATCCTCAACACGGCGCTGCGCACCACCGCCTCCTATTTGCTCTCCGCCCCGAAGCCCGGCAGCGACGAAGCGCCGAATCCCGACCCCAAAGCCGTCACCGCGCTGGTCGACGCGCTGGCCGCCGAGCCCCGGTACTGGGCGGCCCTGGAGCCGCGTTTCTACGCCTTCCTCCAAGCCCTCGCCGAACGCGCCGACGCCGACTTCGACGCGCGCCAGGCCGTCCTGTGGGACTGGACGGAAGCCGTTTACCAAGCCGCAAAGGACGCGTTTCAATCAGCGACGGATCACCTGGACCGGAATGCGCGCCAGTTGCGCGCCGTCGCCGAAGGCGAGCGCCGCATCATGCGGACCAAAGCCTATCGGAATCACAGAAAAACCGCTAACCCCCAGGAAGCATGAATACTGAAACCGCAACTCAGACACCGGAAAAAAGCTCGGAGGCCGCGTTCGTCGGCCATCTGTACGGCCTTGCCCAAAGGGCCGAGGGAGGCGACGGCGCGGCGCGCGCCCAACTGGCCCGGCTCCGCCGCACCCTCACCGGACGCACCCTCACGTACAACGGCCTCAGCGAAGTGGGCGACCAACTGCCGCCGGACCTCCCGGACCCCGCCCTCGACACCTACCTGCTCGTCGCCGCGCTTTTTGCCCTGAACGACTCGGCGGCTCGGCCTCCGAACGAATCTTTCGGCGCTACGCTGAAAAAGCTCCGGAAGGCTCTCTCCGCCGGCGCCGAGAGCCTTGACCGCCGCTTCGGCGCGCTGCTCGACGCCGACGCCGAAGAGTTGCCCTACCGCCTCCGGCAACTCACGCAGCAGCTTGCGAGCCGGAACCTCGCGCCCAACTATTACCGCCTGCTGGAGGATCTGCTGAAATGGGACCTGCCCTCACGCGCCATCCAGCGCAAATGGGCCCGCGATTATTGGACGTGACGTCGCTGAAAGCCCTCTTCCGGCCATTCCCTCCGGACCCGCCTCCTTCGTACGGGCGATTCGCGAATCGCCCCCGAATCGCCCCCGAATCGCCCCCGAATCGCCCCATGCCGGGGCCATTCCCTTATTCCTTCCGAATCAAACCCGCACGACGCCATGAAAATCGAACTCCACATCCTGCAAAACTTC
>JALSSK010000083.1 GCA_026984335.1 Rhodothermales bacterium | reverse complement strand
GGATCGACCAGACCGAAAGGGCCGGACGGCAATGCGCCGTCCGGCCCTTTCTCTGTTCCGGGTCAGCGAGTCCGGAAAACGACGTCGAGGAGTCTTGCGCCGAAAACGCTCGCCGCGGATTCACTGAAGACCCGTTCCTTGCGGATGCCTCCATGATTTTTTAGTCGAAGCGCTAACCTGAAACGCTCCATTTTTGCCGTATATAATGGAGGGCCTTCCGTAAAGGTCAATCTCAGAATTGCAACGCGTATGATTGGCCGATTCGGAATGCGTCTTCGAGAAGAATCTCCAGCCACATGGAAATGCGCCTTCGCGCAGGGGATGTCACGGTGATTGAGGATGAGCGCGCGTGGATGACTAAACGTTTCGCTTCGGCGCTTCTTCTGTGATCTTCCGACTTCTCGGGGCGGTCGACGTGCCCTTTCTTGAATGTGTTGAGGAATCGGTGTGTCGCGTGAAAGGATGGTATTTCCCACAAACGTGCCCGAGGTTCGCAAAAGCGTTCCTCGTTCTTTTTAGTCCGGATATCAGGCGGTCTCGCCTCGTGTCATAACGTCGCGTCCCCTCGCGGCGTCTCCCATTACCGTCAACCCTTTATCCATTCATACCAAGTTACTCTTATGAGCCGAATGTATACGATGCTGGCCCTTGTGATGCTGGCAGGGATGTTTTCCACGGATGCCGTACAGGCGCAGCAGACGAAGTGGGTGATCCCCGCCGTCCAACACGACACCTCTGCGCCTCTGCGCACGATGGCGACGGCGCGCGCCCCTCGTTTCAGTGATCAGATTTACCAGGTGCCGAACAAGACGCGCGGAGACGGCCGCTCCGTCGCGAACGTCTATACGGGGCCGGACGCCGCGCTGCAGACCGCGCAGGGCACGAGCGCGACCTCGGTGCTGTCGGACTTCGCCGGCGCGGACAACAACGACAACGCTTCGGTGGTCGGCTTCCGCGTGGCGCCGCCGGATACGGACGGCGACGTGGGGCCGAACCACTACGTGCAGATGGTCAACCTGGTCACCACGATCTTCGACAAGAGCGGCAACATCTTGCAGGGACCGTTTGCCACGAGCGACTTCTGGGCGGGCTTCGGCGGTCTGTGTGAGACGACCAACCAGGGCGACCCCGTCGTGCTCTATGACGAAACCAACGACCGGTGGATCGTCAGCCAGTTCGCCTTCGACGGAGGATTTACGCAGTTCTTCGAGTGTGTGGCGGTCTCGACGACGGGCGATCCGACCGGGACGTATCACCGCTATGCGTTCGACTTCACGTCCATCGGCTTCAACGACTATCCGAAGCTCGGGATCACCACGGAGTCGGTCACGCTGATGGCCAACCTGTTTGCGCCGCCGTCGTTCTTCTTCTCGGGCGCTTTCATCGGCGCGCTCGACAAGAACGCGATGTACGCGGGCCTGCCCGCCACGATGGTCGGGTTCAACCTCGGCACGTCGGAGTTCGGCTTCGTCGCCGGGGATCTCGACGATCCTGACGGCACGGCGGGGTTTGTGCCGGCGCTCTTCGCCACGGCCATGTCTCGCGCCAACCTGTTCGACATCTGGGAGATCGACGTGGACTGGACGAACCCGGGCGCGGCTACGGCGTCGCGCATCTCCGGTATTTCCATCACCCCGTTCGACAGCGACCTGTGCACGGCGGCCCGTGAGGCATGTGTCCCGCAGCCCGGAACCGGATCGGACCTCGAAGCGCTCTCCGACCGGCTGATGCACCGCCTCCAGATCCGCGATTTCGGCACGCACCTGAGCATGCTGGCCAACCACACGGTCGATGCCGGCGGCGGGCGCGCCGGGATCCGGTGGTATGAGATGCGCAGCACGGACGGCGGCGCCACGTGGACCGAGCACCAGGAAGGCACCTATGCCCCGAACGACGGTCTGCATCGCTGGATCGGCTCGATTGCCATGAACGGCGCGGGGGACATCGGCCTGGGCTTCCTGCGTTCGAGCAACACCGAGTTCGGCTCCGTGGCCGTCGTCGGGCAGACCGCCGACCAGAGCGGCACCGGCATCATGAACGGCGCCGAAGAGGTCTGTGTGGCCGGCACCGACGTGCAGACCGGCACGGCGCGCGCCGGTGACTACAGCGCCCTGAACATCGACCCGGGCAGCGACACGTTCTGGTATACCCAGGAGTATTTCAACACGAACACGGGCGGCACGCAGTCTTTCCACTGGGATACGCGCGTATGTGAGTTCGACGTGATGTCCGGCGGCGGCGGCGGCGGCCTCCAGGTTACCATGACCCCCGTCAACCCGCCCATCGTGATCGGCGCCGGCGGCGGCTCGTTCGACTATACGTTCCAGATCGACAACACCGGAACGGTTTCGGAAACGGTCGACATCTGGATCACCATCACGGGCAACGGCATCAGCCGCACCCTCGGCCCGGTGACGAAGACCATCGCCGCGGGCGGCACGCTCAGCAAAACGTTCACGCAGACCGTTCCCGCCGGCGCACCCGCAGGCACGTACACGCAGACGGGCAATGTGGGCAACTTCCCCATCGCCGACGCCAGCGACAGCTTCACGTGGGAGAAGTCGGCGGCGAAAGGCGGGGAAATCGCCATCGTGAACGAATGGGGCTCGAACTTCGAGCAGGTCTTCGCCAGGGGTGGAACGGAAGCCGGCGTGCCGGATGAGTTCACGCTGGAGCAGAACTACCCGAACCCGTTCAACCCGACCACGCAGATCGCCTTCGCGCTCCCCGAAGGAGCCGACGTGACGCTGAAGGTCTACAACGTGCTCGGTCAGGAAGTGGCCACGCTCGTGCAGGGCTACCAGGCCGCCGGACGTCATCAGGTGATGTTCGACGCGACGGATCTGAGCGCGGGCATCTACCTGTACGTGATCCGGGCGGGTGACTTCACGGCGACGAAGCGGCTGACGCTGCTCAAGTAAGCCGGGGAACAGACCTCGCTTCGATCTTCGGATCGACCAGACCGAAAGGGCCGGACGGCAATGCGCCGTTCGGCCCTTTTTCGTTGAGCCCCTACATTTCCCGGAGGCGATCCACTATGCCTGTTAAGGCGAAAGCCTACGTGGGAATCATGTTTGGTCCGGCATACTTTTTCCGTTTCGGCCTTTACCCTCTTGATGAAGAAGTGCATTGTAAAAATAATGTGGAGGATTAGGCTATGAAACGGTTGATAGTATTCCCCCTTGTCCTGCTTCTGGGCGTGTGTATGATGGCTACGGACGCGTTTGCGCAACAGGCCGTCCGGTCGTACAGCGAATATCTGAAGCTGGGCGTGAAGCCTCAGGCGCCCCGGGTGCAAGCGCAACCCCGGGTGCGCGCTCCGGCGACGGTTACGGTCTGGGACAATCGCGCCGACTTCGAGAGCGCTTTTCCCGATCTGGTGACCGAAGACCTCGAAGACCTGAATGTGGGTGATCTCGAACTCGTCACGTGTTTCCCGCCCATCAACGAAAGTAGCAACAACGAGTGCGTCGATCCGGGCGACATCCTTCCGGGCGTCGAGTTCATTACACAGGTCGTTGTGGGAGATGGATCCATGGTGGCCCTGGGCGCCGGGTTCACCGGCAATGCCACGAAAGTGCTGGGCGCTAATTTCTTCGGGGACAACACCATCGTGCGGTTTCTGCCGATGGGGGGCGAGGCCCCGGTGAGTGTGACGGCCGCCGGACTGGACGTGTTCGAGCCTTTTGTCGGCCTCGTCGATTTTCAGGTCTACGGTGAGTCGGGCGCGCTGCTGGCCGAGGTGTTCGACTGGCCCGCCTTTCCCGAAACGTTCTTCGGCGTCAGTTCGGACGGGGAAGCCATTGCCGAAATTTACATCCTCGGCGGTGCGGAAGGCGGTGAGCTGGCGGACAACGTCTCGTTCACCGGAAGCGGCGGCGGCGGGGATGCCTGCGCCGGGTTCGATGAGGTGTTTTTCTTCGACTCCGCCGGCTTCGAGTGGTGCTGGGACGGCACGAAGGTGGACCCCGGCGTGGGGCCGGGGAGCGTGACCGGCATCCTTCCTCCGCTCGTGTGCCCGGATGACGGACGCCTCGACGTCGAACTGACCGGCTCGATCCTGTTTGCCTATCCGTCGGCGACGACGGAGGCGGTGGTCTGCCGCAATCCCGAAGGCGGCGGCGGCACGGATGCGCAGTTCGAAGCGATCAACCTCGAACCCGACGACTGCGTCATGTATTCGGATTCGTTCACCTATGACGGAGCGCGTGACGGTCACCTCTCCTATAGCGGCGACTGGACGAGCTTCTGCTTCGGCGACGTGCTCTTCACCGGCATGTGGAGCGGCACGTTCGACGCCTCGGGCCTGACGGGTCCGAAACCTTCGGTGGGCCCGCAGAGCGGCGCCGTGGCGATGAAAGCCGCCAAAGCCGAGACGGGCAAACTCGCGGCCGCCGTGGGCGAAGCCGGCGTGCCGGTCGAGTTCACGCTGGAGCAGAACTACCCGAACCC
>JALSSK010000082.1 GCA_026984335.1 Rhodothermales bacterium | reverse complement strand
GTCCGGATGCGCCTGCCGACACGCCGGGCGAGCCTGATCCGGAAATCGACCTGATGACGTACTTCCGGCGCAAACGTGAGGAAAACCCCGTCCTTCGGGCGATTTTCGAGCAGTTCGGCGGCGAGATCTCCTGGTGAACCACGGCCCGCCGCCCCTGTCCGATCCCCCACATTCCAAACCAACGCAGACATTCCCATGGAAGGATTGAATATGGCCGACATGTTCGGAAAGATGATGGAGATGCAACAGAAGATAGCCGAGGCTCAGGAAAAGCTGGCCCAGCACACGGTCACCGCCGAAGCCGGCGGCGGCATGGTCAAGGTGACCGCCAACGGCCTGCAGCGCGTCACCGCGCTCAAGCTCGAGCCGAGCATCATCGACCCGAACGACCCCGAGTTGCTCGAGGATCTCATCATTGCCGGGGTGAACAAGGCGCTCGACGAGGCGGCGGCCCTGGCACAGCAGGAGATGCAACGCGCCGCGGGCAACTTCCTCCCGCCCGGTCTCGACCTCGGGCAGATGGGGCTTTGAAGGCTGCCGGAGGCGTCCCTCATCCGGCGCGCATGACGCGATGGTGTCACCGTCGCGTGATAGCTTGCGCCCGGTGCGAACCGTCACCAAGAAACGAGATCCATGCAATTCACGTCGGAATCCGTAGAAGCCCTGGTGGAGCAGTTCACCAAACTGCCGACCATCGGGCGCAAGACGGCGCAGCGGCTGGCGGCGTTCGTGCTGAAGATGCCGCGCGAGGAGGTGGTCGAACTGGCGAAGGCGCTCGTGGCCGTCAAGGACCGCGTGCGGCATTGCGCGGTGTGCTTCAACGTGTCCGACGACGACCTCTGCCCCATCTGCCGCTCCACCCGGCGCGACCACCGGGTGATCTGCGTCGTCGAGGAGCCCAACGACGTGCTCGCGCTCGAACGCACGAACGAATATTACGGCGTCTACCACGTGCTCGGCGGCGTCATCTCGCCGCTCGACGGCGTCGGGCCGGATGACCTGCGCATCCGCGAGCTCGTCGCCCGCGTCCACCCGGACTTTCGCGCGATGACCGCTTCCGGCGAAGCCGTGCGCGAGCCCGCTCCCCCCTTCGGCGACGAGGAAGCGCCCGCCATCCGGGAAGTGATCCTCGCCATGAACCCGAACGTGGAGGGCGACACCACGGCGTATTACCTCTCGCAGCTCCTCAAGCCCTTCGACGTGCGCGTGACCCGCATCGCACGCGGCCTCCCCATCGGCGGCGACCTCGAATACGCCGACGAGGCCACGCTCTCCCGCGCCCTCGAAGGCCGCGTCACGCTGTGACACGGGGATTCCGGCGCTTCCGGCTTGCCCCAGGCCGCCGCAGGCGCGATCTTCGGGCTTCGTCCTTCGAACCTTCTCCGCCGTTATGCTGTCTCGCCGTGGCGCGCTGGCGCTCCTTCTGCCCGTCCTCGCCGTCCTGCTCGGATACGTCTTCTACCCGAGCCTGCGCATGTTCGTCACGGGCATGACGTGGGAGAACTATGCGACGATCTTCTCTTCGTGGCGCTCGGCGAACGTGCGGGCGCTGAGCACGTCGGTGTGGATCTCGCTCACGACGGTGCTCGGCGCGGGCGCGCTCGGGACGACGCTGGCCTACCTGTTCTTCCGTTTCGACTTCCCGCTCCGCCGCATGCTCATGGCGCTGGCGGCTTTGCCGCTGGCCCTGCCGCCGCTCGTGGGCGTGCTCGCCTTCCTCTTCCTCTACGGCGAGAGCGGCATCCTCCCGCGCAGCCTGCAGGCCCTCTTCCACCTCGACGCCGTGCCGTTCTCGTTCGAAGGGCTGTGGGCCGTGTGGCTCGTCCACGTCTACTCGATGTACGTGTACTTCTACCTCTTCGTCACCGCCGCGCTGCGGGGGATGGATCGAAGCCTGCTCGAAGCCGCCGCCGACCTCGGCGCGCCCGCGGCGATGACGTTCCGGCGCGTGGTGCTCCCGTTGCTCCGCCCCTCGCTCGTGAGCGCCTCGCTCCTCGTCTTCATGGTTTCGATGGCCTCGTTCACGGCTCCGCTCCTCTTCGCCGGGACGGACAACTTCCTCACGCTCCAGATCTACAACTACAAGACGAACGGCGACCTTGAGCTCTCCGCCGCCGTCTCGACGGTGCTCACGCTCATCTGCCTCGTCTTCCTCCTGCTGATCGAGTTCGGTCCTCGCCGGGGGAGCGGGGCGGGCGCGGCCAAGGGCGCTTCGCCGCCGCCGTTGCCGGTGCGGAGCGGATGGGGGCGGGCGCTGGCGCTGACGGGCGCGGGGCTGCTGATCCTCTTCCTCCTCCTGCCCATCGCCACCATCGTGCTCATCTCCTTCGCGCAGGAGGGCAGCTGGACGTTTCAGATCTTCCCCGAACGCTATACGCTGGCCAACTACCTCGACCTCATCGCCGATCCGGACGTGCTTCAGCCGATCCTCAACAGCCTGCGCATGGCCGCCCTCGCCACGGCGGCGAACGTGGTCTTCGGCGTGGCGGCGGCGCTCTTCATCACCAAAGGCAGGGTGGCCGGGCGCACCCTCGTGCGCCTGCTCACGGCGCTTCCGTTCGCCATCCCCGGCACCGTCATCGCGGTCAACCTCATCCTCACCTTCAACGCGCCGTCGGCGCTCAGCTTCGGGCAGATCCTCGTCGGGAGCTTCTGGATCCTGCCGTTGGCCTACTTCGTGCGCAACGTCCCGCTCGTCGTCCGCGCCACGACGGCGGCGCTCGAAGGCTTCGACGACCGTCTCAGCGAAGCCTCCGCCGACCTCGGGGCGCCCTTCTTCACCACGTTCCGGCGCGTCGTCCTCCCCGTGATCGGCCCCGGCATCCTGGCCGGCACGCTCCTGACGTTCGTGGCCGCGCTCGGCGAGTTCGTCTCCTCGATCATGCTCTACGTCTTCGACAACCGTCCCATCAGCGTCGAGATTCTGGCGCAGCTCCGCATCTACGACTTCGGTGCGGCGGCGGCCTACAGCGTCTTCCTGATGCTCATGATCGCCCTCTCGACGCTTCTCGTGCGCCGCATGGGCACGCCGCGCGCCTCCGTCGCCGAGGTGTTCTGAAACGAAGGTCGCCTCCGAGACGCTTTTCTCAATTCTTCCCGAAGGCCGTCTCGCCGGAAAGCCCGCGATCCGTATCTTGGCCCACGTGCATGACATCGTTGGACTCCATCGAGGGCTTTCATGAAAATCACAGTGATCGGCGCGGGCGCCATCGGGTCCGCCATCGCGTATGACCTGGCGCATCGGACGGAAGTGACGCAGGTGCAGGTGTGCGACGCCCATGCCCGGTCCCTCCGGAGGCTGCACGACGCCGTCGAGAGCCCCAAGTTGCATTCCTACCAGGTAGACGCGCGCGACCAGAACGTGCTGCGTCCGATCCTCGAAGGCAGCGCGTGCGTCATCGGCTCGGTGTCCCCGCAGATGAACCCGGCGCTCGCCCGGCTGTGCCTGGAACTGGGCATCCATTTCTGCGACCTCGGCGGCAACGACGACATCGTCCGCGAGGAGCTCGCGCTCGATGAAGCGGCGAAGGAGCGGGGCGTGTGGATCGTGCCGAACTGCGGCCTCGCGCCGGGGCTCATCAACATCCTGTGCCTGCTGGGCGTCAGCCAGTTCGACGCCGTCGAGGCCGCCTACCTGCGCGTGGGCGACGTGCCGCTCCACCCCGAGCCGCCGTTCAACTTCCGGATCTCCTGGTCGGCCAACAAGATTATCGACGACTACACGAACCCCGTCCACCGCATCGAGGAGGGAGACATCCGGCTGTGCGAGCCCCTGACGCACCTCGAGCGCATCCACTTCGGCGGCTTCCGAAGCCTGGAAGCCTTCTGCACGGCGGGCAGCCTGGCCCTGCTCGCCGAAGCCCTCGTGGGCCGGGTCCGAACGCTCGACCATAAGACCGTACGGTGGCCCGGCCACGCCCATCAGATGAGCTTCCTCCTGGGCCTCGGCTTCGGCGAACGGCGCACCATCGACGTGCGCACGCACCTGACCTACCGCGACGTGCTCGTCCGCCGCATGACCCAGCGCCTCGGCGGCGATCACGAGGATGCCGTGCTCATGCGCGTGGTCATCCACGGCGAACTCGAGGGCCAAAAGACGTCGCTCGTCTACGAGATGATCGACCGGTACGACGAGACGCAGAAGCTCACGGCGATGAAGCGCTGCACGAGCATCCCCACCGCCACGGTGGCGCTCATGCTTGCCTCCGGACAGGCGCCCGGCAGCGGCGCCGCCCCGCCGGAGCGCGTGGTGCCGAAAGCCATGTATTGCGGCCTGCTCATCGAGCGCGGCCTCACCATCACCTCGACCTGGCGCGACGGCTACGTGGACGTGCGGAAGCCGGAAGGCTGAGGACCGGGTGGAAGGCCGGGGATGGAAAACCGAGGGCCGGGACCTCACCCATAGGCCCGGAGCACGGCGCCGTTGAGCGCGGCTCCGGCGTCGGTGCAAAGATACCGGCACAGCGCCACCAGGTCGCCGGCATCGACGCCCGGCGGGTCGTCTTCGCCATAGCGGATGAAGGACGGCGCGACGGCATGCGCCGTGAGGCCGCTGCCCGAAAACTCCTCCGCCACGGCTTCGACCAGCCGAATGATCCCGGCTTTGGCGGCGGAATAGGCCGCCTGCTCGGCGCGTCCCCGGTCGGCGCCCTGCCCCGAGGCGATGCCGATGAGCCGTCCGGAGCGCCCGCGCATCGCCTGCGCCGCCGCGCGGAAGCACAGAAACGCCGAGGTCAGGTTGACCCGCATGACCCGCTCCCAATCCGCCGCCGAGGTTTCGAGCAACGGCCGTCCCTCCCACATGCCGGCGGTGTGAATGAGCGCGTCGAGCCTGCCGAAGCGCCGGGCGATCTCCCCGAAGCACGCATCCACGCTCGCCTCATCGGTCACGTCCGCGACGAAGACCGCCGCGCCGCCCGGCGCCGTTTCCGGCGCTTCCCGCACCACGGCCGCCACCGTCGCGCCGTGAGCTTCGAAGCCGCGCGCCATGCGCCGCCCCAGCCGTCCGGCAGCCCCGGTGACGGCGACGACCTTGCCTTCAAGCGTGTCAAGCTCTGTTCTTTCCATCGTCACAAATTGATCAGGGTAATATTTACAACTTTTTACATCGCCCCCCGAACCTGCCTGGGAAACGGTCATCCGACCCTGCGTCACCCGGTCCGGTCGCCCGCCTTTCAGCCTCCGGCCGACGTATGATCGGCGACGATGCGCCAGCCTTCGGGCCGCTTTTCGAAGAGGAGCGTAAAGAGGCCGCCGGCGTCCTCGTAAGCGCCGCCGCGCGTCAGATGCCATCGGCCGAAGACCGTCGCCCAGCGGGGCGAGAGCGCACGGACCTCCAGGCTGTCGAACGTGAGCGTGCCCATCGCGGAGCGGTCCGGATAGGCGTCGTGGTAGCGGTCGAGCGTGGTCTGCCAACCGCGCCGCACGGTTCCGCCGGAGGCGAAGCGAAGCGAGTCCGTGCGGGCATAGCCCTCCATGAAGGCCTCGACGTCGCCCCGGTTCCACGCGTCGACCTGCCGCCGGAGCACCTCGCGCACCGCCTCTTCGGCTTCCGCCGCGTCGAAGGCGGGTTTCGGCGGCGGGTTCCGGCAGCCGAAGGCGGCGAGCAGGACGAGCGACAGCGACGCGAGGCGCGCGCGCCGGAGCCGCGCGCCCATCGTTAACGTTTCCATGAGCGTGACCGATATTTTCAGGGAGCTCCCGTGCCGGGCGCATTGGGCGTCGCGTCCCCGGCGCGTGTATGATACGAAAGTCGCCCTTTCGAAAGGAAGAGGCAAGCGCACGGATCCACGGTTGCGAACCAAGAACAAAAGCCCGACGACAGGGTTTAGAAGGCCTGCCGTCCTTCCCGTCCCTGCCGTATTGAATATCTGCCGTATATGCAAGGCGCGCATTTTTTCTCTTGAAGCATACCGGCGCAACGATTAGCTTTCCGATCCGTGCCTCTTGCGAAGCCTGTGCACACCCCGCAGGAAAGAATGGAAAAGGGCGGGCGCCCCGCTTTCCGAAGACCCAATCCAGAGATCGCGTATACGCACTTCCTGATACGAACCTGACAAGAGCCGGAGACTTCCGATGCGTCGCCCTCTGGCGTAGGCGCAGCGGATCCCGTTCATCCTCGGCAATTGTTTTCAAAGAAGTTTAACCCGACTCAGGCTTCGTGCGATCGAACTCTTCCCTCGTCTCAGGCGCCGGTAGGCCCGCGCGCGCGCATTCGGCGCGGTTTGCGGCGGCGTTGTCGCTCGGCGCGCTCGTCGTGCTGGCTGCGCTCTCCGGCGGCGCCGCGCCCGGCCGGTTTGCGGCGGCGTTGCCGGGGCAGGGGTACGTTGCGCGCGCCGACACCGACACGGTGCACGTAGCGCTTCCGGACGTGCTCCCGGAGGCGCTCCCGGAGGCGCTCCTCGACGACTCGCTCCGCTCGGATTCCCTGCAGACCGACTCCACGGCCGTCCCGCCCGACACGGGCCTCGTCAGGAAGTACCTCCCGGGCTTCCGAAGGGATCGTCCCTCGGCCGCGCTCTTCCCTCGCCGCCGCCGTCCCCTCTCCCTCAGCCTCGGTCGCCAGTGGCAGCACCAGATCTTCCTCGACTCTACCGAGCAGCGGTTCATCGTGCGGGAGCGCATCAGCGACCTGGACGTGCGCGAGCCCCTCACGCTCGACTTCGGCACGTACCGGAGGGAGCGTCTCCGGTACGGCCTCGAAAAAAACTGGCGCGAGCTCTACGACCAGCGTTCCCGCCTCCGCGAGCAAAAGCGACGCGGCGGCCTCGGGCTGAACATCGTCGTCCCCGGCGGGCGCAACAGCGCCTTCACCACCATCTTCGGCAAGAACGAACTCGACCTCCGCGTCAACGGACAGGCCGACATCAAGGCCGGCTTCGACTATCGCAAGAGCGACCAGCAGGTGGCCCTTACCGGGCGCGCCTCCCAGCTCAACCCCGACTTCAAGCAGGACCTCCGCCTCGGCATCACCGGCACCATCGGCGACAAGCTCCGCATCGACGTCAACTACGACTCGAACAACCAGTTCGACTATCAAAACCAGATCAAGCTGCAGTACACCGGCTACGAGGACGAGATCATTCAGAAGATCGAGGCCGGGAACGTCTTCCTTCAGACGCCCTCGTCGCTCATTCGGGGCGGGCAGAGCCTCTTCGGCATCAAGAGTGAGTTTCAGGTCGGCGGCCTGTATCTGACCACGGTGATGAGCCAGCAGGAGGGCCAGTCGAACAGCCTCAACATCGAGGGCGGCTCCGAGACGACCCCCTTCGACCTCAAGCCGACGGACTACGATGAGGACGTCCACTTCTTCGTCAGCTACTATTTCCGAAACCGCTGGGAGGATGCGCTCTCCGATCCTCCGAACATCCGCGTGGCCAACGGCTTCGAACGCATTGCCGAACTCGAGCTATGGAAGCTCCAGCCGACGACGCCGGAGGAGGAGAACGTGCGGCAGGCCGTGGCGCTCGTGGACCTGGGCGAGGACCCGCGCCTGCTCGAAGAGGCTAATGCGTTCACCGAGGCCATCCTGCCCGACCCGCTCACGGACCAGTATGGCGACCGGGGCGAACCCGTCAATCCCGATGAACTCGACACCCAGCTCCGCGACGGGCAGAAGGCCGCGCCGGCCTCGTACCTCGAAGACGTGAAGGGCCTCACCGGCCCCGACTTCCAGGTCGGGCGTTTCAAGAAGCTCGAACGCGGGCGCGACTACACCGTGGACGAGGTGCTCGGCTACGTCACGTTGAAGCAGCGCCTGCTCGAGAACGAGGCCCTCGCCGTGAGCTATCGCTACATCGCCAACGGGCGCGCCGTGCAGATCGGCGACTTCTCGACGGACACCGGCGGCTCGGGCGGCGGGCAGAACGAGGACAAGCTGGTGCTCAAGCTGCTGCGTCCGGTGCAGCTCCGACAGCCCGCGCCGGAGAACGACTTCAACCCCGCCGTGTGGTATCTCCAGCTGCGCAACATCTATCGTTTCCCCGGCGCCGGCATCAACCCGACCAACTTCGAGCTCCAGGTCTTCTTCGAACCCCCCGGAAAGACCGCCGCCAAGACGCTCCCCGGCGTGGGCGGGCAGGCCACGCTGCTCCAGCTGCTCGGCCTCGACCGGCTCAACGAGGACCAGGCCCCGCGTCCCGACGACCGCTTCGACTACCTCGTCAACTACACCATCGACCCCGGCAACGGACGGCTCATCTTCCCTTACCTCGAACCGTTCGGAACCCGCATCGACCGGTTGATCGAGCAGAGCGGCGGCACGGCGCAGGAGAAACAGCAGAAGAAGAACCTGTTCGTCTTCGAGAGCCTCTACACCCAGAAAAAGACCAACGCCCGGCGGGACACACAGTTGGACGTCTACCGCATCCGCGGCTCCTACCAGGGATCGGTGCAATCCTTCTACGACCTCCGCGCCTATGCCGGCCTCGTGCCCGGCTCGGTGCGCGTCACCTCCGGCGGCACCCCGCTCAACGAAGGCGCGGACTTCGTGGTGGACTATCAGGGCGGAACGGTCACCATCACGAACCCGGCCTATCTTACCGCCGGACGGGACATCGACATCCAGTATGAACAGAACTCGTTCTTCAACCTCCAGAAAAAAACCCTCCTCGGCCTCCGGGCCGACTACACCTTGAGCGAGAACTTCGGCCTCGGCGCCACCGTCATGCGCATGAGCCAGAAGTCCCCCATCGACAAATACCGCATCGGCGAAGAGCCCATTCAGAACACCATCTGGGGCCTCGACGGGTCCTTCAAGCTCGAACCCCGCTGGCTCACGCGCGCCATCGACTTCCTGCCCCTCATCCAGACGAAAGCCCCGAGTTCGCTCGCCGTCACCGGCGAGTTCGCCCAGCTCCGCCCGGGAGCGAGCGAGACCATCGCCTTCCGCCGAACGCAGGATGAGTTGAAAAAAAGCGGAAAGAATTTCGCTCCCGACGAGCAAAA
Source organism: Rhodothermales bacterium (assembly GCA_026984335.1). Classification (GTDB taxonomy): domain Bacteria; phylum Bacteroidota; class Rhodothermia; order Rhodothermales; family ISCAR-4553; genus JALSSK01. The sequence continues at coordinate 11,016 of JALSSK010000082.1, read as the reverse complement.
CGGCATCTCGTACATCGACGACTTCGAGGGCTTCGAGAACACGTTCTCCCTCAAACAGCCGGGCTCCTGGCAACTGGCTTCCCCCCCGGACTCCATCGGCGTCATCGACCGGGACGGCCTCCGGAAAGACGCCCGCTCGGACTCGCTCCGCACCACGTGGCGCGGCTCCTTCGGATGGTACGCCATCAACGCCAACATGCTGCGCGAACTCGAAGGCGTGCCCGTCTTCGACCCCAAAGCCGTCGACATCGTGCAGATCCGGGACGTCTTCCCCAACCGAGACACCCGCGCCGAGATCGACCAGACCCTGCAGACGCTCGACCTCTATTTCAATCCTTCCGAACGCGGGCCGTACAACTACACGACCGACCTCCGGAATTTCCTGAACAACCCCAAGGAGGCCTGGGGCGGCATGGCCCAGCGCCTGCCCGAAGGCTTCACGGACTTCAGCCTCAAGAACATCGACTTCGTAGAGTTCATCATCCGCCCCTTCCCGGAGAACAGTTCGGGCGACGCCGGGCGCGACGCCAAGCTTTACGTGGACCTCGGGTCGATCTCGGAAGACGTCCTTCCCGACGAAAAGCTCAACAACGAGGACGGCCTCTCGCTGACGGAATTCCCTCCGAACAGTGTGCCGCCCTGGGGACGCCTGCCCAACGGCACGCAGAACAGCGCCGTGGACATCGACGACGCCACGAAGCGCACCGAGGACCTCGGGCTCGACGGCCTCGCCTCGTACGTCACCGACGGCACGTACTCGCAGACCGAGCAGGAACACTTCCGCCGCTTCCTCGACGCCATCGACGTCGCCGGCGACGCCCGGTATCGCGCCGAGGTCGAGAAGGCCAGGCTCGACCCTTCCGGCGACGACTACCACTATTTCGCCAACAGCCGTTTCTTCGACGACACGCAGCTCTTCCCCGGCCGGGCCACGTTCCAGCAGCGCTTCACCCGGTGGTTTGCCGGGCACGAGTTGAACGCTTTCGAAGCGCAGAACAAGCTGGCCAACAACACCACCGTCAAGCGCGGCAACTCGCGCTATCCCGACTCGGAAGACCGCAACCTGAACTCGGCCATCGACACCGAAAACAGCTATTTCCAGTACGAGATCCCCTTGAGCAAGGCCGTGCTCGACTCGCTGGCCGCGCCCGACCGCGTGGACGACTACGTCGTGGGCGAGATCATCGACAAGGAGAACGACCGGCGCACCGGCTGGTACCAGATCCGCATCCCCGTGCAGAAGTACACGCGGCGCGTGGGCGACATCCGGGACTTCAGCCTCATCGAGTCGATCCGTCTGTGGACGACCGGCCACGAGGCGCCCGTCACGATCCGCTTCGCCACGCTCGAGCTCGTCGGCAGCCAGTGGCAGAAGTCGGAGCAGATCACGCTCGAGCACGAGACGCCGGCCGACACGCTCACCAACCAGACCCGGCTGACGATCTCCAGCATCAACAACGAGGAGGACGCCGTCTACCTCTCGCCGCCGGGCGCGATCATCAGCCGGACGCGCCTGGCCAGCGGCGGCATCCAGAACGCGCGGGAGCAGGCCCTCATCCTTCGCGCGGAGAACCTGCGGCCCGGCAAGCAACGCGCCATCTTTCGCACGTACAACCAGGGCCTCGACCTGCTCAAGTACTCCAACCTCCGCATGTTCGTCCACATGCACGGGCAGACGGCCGACGGCGTCGATCTCTCGACGCTCCCCAAAGAGGTCGCCCGCGAGAAGGTGCGGCTTTTCGTCCGGCTCGGCGCGAACGAGACGAACGACTATTACGAATACGAGCAGCCCCTCTCGCCCAGCAGCGAGACCGCCGGCGACGCCGATCAGCTCTGGCAGACCAACCAGGACTTCAACGGCGAGATCCGCGACCTCAACTCGATGAACCTGGTGCTCGGCGCGCTCAACCAACTCAAGGTGACCCGCGACCGTCTGGCCTTTCCCACCGACAGCACCTTCTGGAACGTGCTCGGCGACAGCCTCGTCGCTACCGATGCGCCCGACGCCGAGACGTTCGCCCCGCCGGGCACGCGGCTGGCCATCCGGGGCACGCCGTCGCTGAGTCGCATCAACACCATCGTCATCGGCATCCGCAACGCCGCCGACTCGACGAGCACCGCCTTCGAAGACGTCCTCGAAGACGTGACGCTCTGGGTGAACGAACTGCGCGTCTCCGGATATGACGAGCAGAACGGCTGGGCCGCGCTCGTCAATGCCGATTTCAAGCTGGCCGATCTCGCCCGCATCAAGGCAAACTTCCAGCAGCAGACCGACGGCTTCGGTTCGCTTTCGAGCACGCTCGACGAACGCGAGCAAAACCGCCTCTCGAACTGGAGCGTCACCACCGAGTTCAACGCCGACAAACTCATTCCCGAGCGCTTCGGCTGGTCGATCCCCATTTCGCTTCAGCTGCAATCGACCAATACCCGACCGCGCTTCTCGCCCACCCGCGGCGACGTCCGCCTCGACGAACTGCTGGCGCAGATCGACGAGCGGGAAGACCTCACCGCCGAGGAGAAGGCGCTCGAGAAACAACAGGCGATCGAGTCGGCGGAAACGCGCAGTTTCACCCGCTCCTTCACGACGCGCATCGGCAAACAGGGCTCGCGCTCCGGGCTCTTGCGCACGACGCTCGACGGGCTCGCCCTCACCTATTCCTACACCGACACCGACGCGCGCAACCCCTCGCTTCAGATCAACGACTCGTGGCGCTGGTCGAGCACGCTCAGCTACCGGCTCAACGTGCGGCGGCCCAAAACCGTCCGCCCCTTCTGGTTCCTCGGCGACGTGCCGATCGTGGGCATCCTCGGAGACCTTCGGTTCAACTATCTCCCGCAGTCCCTCTCCGCTTCAGGAACGGCCTCCCGCAGCTTCACGCAAACCCGGGATCGCCCGCTCGCCGTCAATGCCGTGGCCGGCGAGACGTTGCCCGAACCCGTCGCCTTCCCGCTTCGGGAAAAGCAATCCTTCACCCACAACCGCAGCTTCCAACTGCAATACAACCCGTTCGGCTTCCTCAACCTGAGCCTCGACATGACGACCAACCAGAGCCTCAACGCCATCGGCGTGGACACGCTCTTCAGCGTCGTCACGCAGGACAGCACGGGGGCCCTCGAGACGTTCGAAGGCCTCTCGCTCGAGGAGGCGCTGGCGCAGGGCGTGGTGACCGAAGCGGACCTGGACAAGAACGCGTTCCAGATCGAGCGTCTTCGGGTGCGCCCCGCCGGGGAAGTCTTCGGGAAATTCCTCAAAGGGGTCGAGGGTGTCCGCACCGAACGTCATGAACAGCGTTTCTCGGCCACGTTCCGGCCCCAGTTTGCGCGGAGCCAGGCCCTGAACTGGCTCAACATTCAGGACGTCAACTACAGCGCCCAGTTCTCCTGGCAGAACGGTCCGGTGGGACGCAACACGGGCGCGAACGTCTCGAACCAGTTCGACCTGCGAGGGGGCATCACGCTGCGCATTCAGGAATTGTGGCGCAAATTTGCTTTCTATCGCAACCTGGAAGAGGCGCAACGCGAAGCCGATGCGGCCAAGCAGGCCAAGAGCCGCCGTCGCGAAGAGGAACGCAAACGACTCGAACAGCTGAAGAAAGAGCGGGAACGCCTGGCCAAAAACAGGAAAGAAACCGGGGAAGAGACGCAAACCGGGGAAGAGGCGCAAACCGGGGAAGAGACGCAGGCCGGAGAAGAAGCCGGGGACGACGAGCAGGTGGAAGAAGACAAAAAGGGCGGTGGGCTCTCGCTGCCCCTGCCCAACCCCGCCTCGCTGCTGCGCCGGCTGGTGCTGGCCGTCACCGGGATCCGGGACCTGAACATCACGTATTCCGGCACGCGCAGCGCCAGTTCGACCAACGTGGGCAGCTTCGCCAACGACAGCGCGGCGGTTTCTTCCCCCTGGAGCATCTTCGACGCCTTCAAGGGCAAGGGACCGTCGCTGCGCTACCGCTTCGGCCTCGAACGGGAGATCGGGCTCCAGAACCGCCTCATCGATCCGACGCTGCAGGTGTCCGACCAGTTCAACAACTCGAACCGCATCCAGGGGCGCACCACGCTCAACCCGAGCCAGTCCCTCCAGATCAACCTCAACTGGAACGTGGACTGGACCGAAGGGCGCACCCTCACCTACCGCCAGATCGCCGGCCTCGACTCGGTCGACATCACGCAGACCCTCGGCGGCAACAACCGCGCCTCGGTCTGGACCTTCGGGGCCTCGTACCTTGACCTGTTCCGGCAGCAGCTCGAGACCTATCAGCGCGACCTCGCCGCGCAACTCGACCCGAATGCGCCCGTCCTCGGCGACGAGGACGGCAACGGGCGCGTAGTGCTGACGAACCAGAGCGTCGCCGACGATTTCCGCACCGCCTTCACGTCCGGCCTCGGCCCGCTCGACGGGCGGGGGCTGCTGCCCTTCCCCATGCCCACGTGGAACATCAACTACACCGGTCTCTCGAAATGGCCCGTCCTCCGGAGCCTCGTCCAGAGCATGACGGTGCGACACGGCTATAATGCCGACTACAGCAGCGACTTTCGCACGAACACCGCGGCCGTCGGCGGCGACTCCCTCGCCACGTTCGACCTCGGCACGCGCCGCATCTCCTTCCGCATCCCCGAGACACAGGCGGGCACCATCCGCATCAACGAACGATACCAGCCGCTCGTCGGCCTCGACGTCAGTTGGAAAGGACGCATCCAGACCAACGTCACCTATAACAAGAGCAACACGTACTCACTGAGCACGAGCAACTTCGAGGTCAGCGAAAACAAGACGAGCGAGATCTCGTTCACGGCCAGCTTCCAGAAAACCGGTCTCAAGATCCCGTTCCTCGGCGGCAAGCGCCTCAACAATCGCGTCAGCCTCAGCCTGACCGTCTCCCGCTCACGAACGAGCGACCGGCGCTTCTCGCTCCGCCGCGCGCTCACACAGGCCATCGACGAAACCGACACGTTCGTCCTCGAAGACGCCGTCTCCGGAGACAACGTCTCCCTCGTGACGGCCCACACCCGCCTGACGGTCTCCCCGCAGATCTCGTATCAGTTCAGCAATCGCGTCACGGCCAACTTCACGCTGCGCTATGAGAAGTTCGACAGTGAGGACAGCCGCCAGCCCTCGGCCGTCAACATTCAGGGCAATTTCAACATCCGCGTGAACATCCAGAACTGAGCCCGGGCCCGGGTCTCCCCGCGAACCGACGCGCCCGACGCGCGTACACGCCGCGAGTCTTTTTGCCGGATCCCCAGCGAGCTCCGTGAGCCTATGACGACGAACGCAAAGGAGCCCCTGACGCGCGCGAACCGCGAACACGTGGTCGTCTGCCACCTCGGCCGTATGGCGTACGCCCCCGCGTGGGAGCTTCAGCGCCGGCTGCAGACCCGGCTGATCGCGGCCAAGCGGGAAGAGCCGCCCGAGGCGCCGCCGCACGTGATGCTCCTCGTCGAGCATCCACCGGTCTATACCCTCGGCAAAAACGGCGACGCGGCGCACCTGCTTCTCTCCGAAGAGGCCCTCGCCGCGCGCGGCGCGACCTTCTTCCGCATCGACCGGGGCGGCGACATCACCTTCCACGGCCCCGGGCAACTCGTCGGCTACCCCATCCTCGACCTCGACCGCTTCTTCACCGACATCCACCGCTACCTCCGTGAACTCGAAGAAGCCGTCATCCGCACCTGCGCCGACTACGGCCTCGCGGCAGGGCGCATCCCCGGGCGCACGGGCGTGTGGATCGGGCCGGACGGCAAGGGCCCCGAACGGAAGATCTGCGCGATGGGCATCCGGTCGAGCCGCTGGGTCACCATGCACGGCTTTGCCTTCAACCTCAACACCGACCTCGGCTTCTTCTCTCACATCATCCCCTGCGGCATCACCGACCGGGGCGTCACGTCGCTGGCCGCCGAGCGGGGCGAGCCCGTCGACGAGGCCGAAGTGCGCCGGCGCGTCGTCGCCCACTTTGCCGAACGCTTCAAGGCCCGAACCACCGTCCTCGAAGCCGAAGAAGCACGCATTTTTCTGAGCGCCTATCTTGAAGCGGAAATCACCGTATGATAGATTTGTGCCCGACTGGAGCACAACATAAACGCTTCTGCCGTATCTTGGCCCCTGCTTCCTCCGCGTCCGAGACGCATGGTTGTTCGTAGCCCGCCTGAACCGGCACCTGAAAACCGCCTTTGACCATGACCCCTTTCGACCTCGACGCATTCACCCTCCGGCTGATCGCCGAAACGTTGTTCTACGATGAGGAATACGGGGCCCTGGGCAACCTGAGCCTGATCGACGAGCGCGCCGCCAAAGAGCGCTTCATCGCTTCGTACGTGCCGGATGACGGGATCTTCGTGGTGGAAGAAGCCACCGACTGGGAAGCCTACACGCCCGACGAAGAGGACGACATCGGCTATGCCCTCGCCGTGGACAGCACGGAGCACGGGGCCTACGACACCCCCGCCGAGGTCGCCGAGGTCCTGCTGGGGCTTGCCCGGGAGCACAACCTCTCGCCGAGCATCACGTTGCTTTTCGAAGAAGACCAGACGGCCTGAATCAGCGGGCGGCTGCGGCCCAGACCAGCAGGGCCCATCCCCCGATGAAAGCGACCCCGCCCAGCGGCGTCACGGCGCCCCACCACCGCGTATCGGTCAGCACCAGCACGTAGAGGCTCCCCGAGAACAGCACGATGCCGGCCATGAAGAGGTATCCCGCTCCGCGCACCTGCCATGCCGGCCACTGCGAGACCAGCCATCCGACCAGCAGCAGCGCCAGCGCGTGATACATCTGGTACCGCACCGCCGTCTCGAAGGTCTGCAACCGCGTCGGCGTCAGGCGATCGGCCAGAGCGTGCGCGCCGAAAGCGCCCGCCATCACGGCCAGACCCGCCGCCACGGCCCCGATAAGCACGAATACCCGCATACGATTCCTCTCAAACGTCTTTTCCGGAATGCTCCATGAGCAGGCGAAACGAACACCGGCCAAGTTCAGACTTCCGGCCCCCAAGGTCAAGTCCCCCGCCGGAAGACCGGATGCCTGCGGAACGTCCCGACCCGCGTGTATGCCCGCTCCGAGAAGGCCGGTCTGTTCCTTCCCCTCAAAACGACGTTCTCAGAGTTGACAGATTGAAAGGCTAGGTTCTATATTCATTCACTGGAACGTGTATCTTGGAGGATAATATCGTATCGTAAGGCTTCTCACCTCAGGATCGACCCGAAAGGTTTCGCCACAACGCTTCGCTGCATCCAACCCTTGACCTGCGAAGTGCATCCGAGTTGAAGGTGAGGTGAAGACCCGCTCGATCCGGCCATCTGTCCCTGGAAAGAAGTACACCGCCGCCACCGGATTCCGTTCTCATGTGACGACACACTGCGGTCCCGGCTCCGTACCTCCCGAGCCCGGGACAACGGCTCACCCATTGCGACATCACACAAGCTCACGGATTTTACCCTTTAGGATCCTTTGACCCGCACCAGCTCAAGGAGGCCGCTCATGAAGGCACAGCGTAGTGTTGTAAAGTGGTTTGATGCCAAGAAGGGCTATGGCTTCATTCTCAATCCGAATCAGGGCCCGGACATCTTCGTACACTATTCTCAGATCGTCACCGACAAGCGCTTCAAAACGCTCCACACCGGCGAGATCGTGGAATATGAGTTGCACGATGGAGAAAAAGGGCCCCATGCCCACAGCGTGAAAGGCACCAACGAGGTGGTCCGCCCTTCGGTCGATCCCTCGCTCGTAGTCGCCTCGCTCAAGCAGGAAAGCCCCTCACTGGAGAACTTGACCCAGCCGCTCTCGGTCCCGACGGATTCCGCCTAGGCGCGTTGTTTTTCGCCGGGTCAAGACCTATCTTTCCGCAAACCTCCTGACGGGCTTTTCCCGCCTGCAAAGGGGCACCGAGCTGCCGGTAAGTGCCGGCGGCTTTTGTTTGCGTCTCCCTCAACCTTGCTCTTGCTATGGCGTTTGTTTTCTCGGACACCGACATTGAGCGGATCGCGTCGGTGCTGGGGGTCACGCCCATACGGGACGGCTCTCTGGCCCGCTTCGAACTTCACGACGCGCAGAGCGGGCGCAGCCTCACACTGGAAATAAAGATGACGCTGGAGCTGCCGCCGGAGACGGGGTTCGAGGGCCCGTCGAATCTCGTCTCGATCTACGCCGCCAGCTCTTTCCTCCAGTTGCAGAACTGCACCGGCTTCCTGGCCAGCAAAGAACTCGGCGAGGTCATCTTCGTCGCCAAGCAGGGCGGCCTCACCAACGGCCTCGTGATCGAACGCGAAGCCGGGTGCTCGCTCTACGCCAACGTTGACGATCGGTTGCTCTCGGCGGACTTCACGCAGTTGCCGCCGGAGATGATCATGAGCGCCGTCGCCCTGTCGATGACCGAATCGCTCTTCGGCGACCTCGGGTGAGCCCGCGCCGCGCAAGCGTATCCGCCGCATGACCTCCCCCGACCCTCCCGACGTCCGGCTCGTCGTTGCCCAGACCCATCCCACCCGCCGCGTCGCCGAGGCCCCGCTCGAACGCCTCGCCCGCCTCATCATGCGCGCCGAGGGCATCCCGTGGCGCTACCTCGGCATCATCCTCACCGATCACGCCCACGTCCTCGAACTCAACCGCGCATTCCTCGACCACGACTATCACACGGACGTCCTCTCGTTCAACCTCAGCGCCGACACGCCCGCCGAACCCCTCTCCGGCGAGGTCTACGTCGACCTCGACACCGCCGCCGAGCGTCATGCCGAATTCGACGCGACCTTCGAGGAAGAGGTGCGACGATACGTGGCCCACGGCCTGCTCCATCTGGCCGGATACGAGGACGCCACCCCGGACCAAAAAGCCGCCATGCGCGCGCTCGAAGACCGTTATCTCGCCGCCCTCGACCGCCCCGCGCCCGGCCCCGATAAAAAATAGCCGCCGCCGTTGACAATCCGCCCGGTATTGAGTACAAAAAGGGTAGCGCGCATCGCAGGTGGATGAGCACGAGAACCGGGGCGCAATTTTCCCGTCACCTCTCCCCGCCCCGTCGTTCACTGTCTCCCTCTTCGCGAAAACCGCCGACAGCCGCATCATCACTGCGTTCTTTTCCACAATGCTCTCACAAGGTTGCGAGGAAGGTCTATGCAAACCAGAATCACCGCCCGCCATTTCCGAGCTCACCCGAAGCTTCGCCAGTATGCTTCGGATCGTCTTGCCAAACTGGAACGCTACTACGACGGCATCACCTTTGCGCACATCGTGCTCGCCAGAAACAGCGGGCACACGCAGGGAAAGTATGCCGAAATCACCCTCAACGTCTATCGTCAAAAACTGGCCGCCGAAGAAACCGCCGGCACGCATGAAGAAGCCATCGATCGGTGCGTAGAGCGCTTGCGCCGCCAGATCGTGAAATACAAAGCCAAGCTGCGCGACAACAGCAAAAACGTCCACCGTTAACGGCCCCGTCTTCACGGCCGGTTTTTCGCGCGTCGTCAGGCCATTTTCCGCAGGGCTTCGACGACGCCCTTCACGTGGCGGGCCGTCTGCATGATATAGAAATGAATGCAGGGCGCCCCCGCGTCCATGAGCTCCTCGCACTGCCGAAGGGCCCATGCTGCCCCGATCTTCGGCGCCTCGGCGTCGGGCGCAGCCTCGATTTCGGCAGCGAGTTCCTCCGGCACCTCTACGTGAAACCGGCTCGGCAGCGCCCGCAATTGCCGTTTGCTCGTAAGCACCTTCAGTCCCGGAATGATTGGAACCGTGATGCCCGCTTCCCGGCAAAGGTCCACGAAACGGAAGAAATGCCGGTTGTCATAAAACATCTGCGTGGTGACGTAGTGCGCGCCGGCATCCACTTTTTTCTTGAGGTTGAGGATGTCCCACTTCAGGTTCGGCGCTTCGAAATGCTTCTCCGGATACCCCGCCACGCCGACGCAAAAGTCTGTCGGCGCGGCGTCGATGAGTTCTTCGAGATAGTGCCCCCGGTTCATCTCGGCGATCTGGCGAACGAGGTCGATGGCGTGTTCGTTGCGGGAACGGTTGCGGGGGATCGGTTTGTCGAAGCCGATGTCGTCGCCGCGGAGGGCCATCACGTTATGGATGCCCAGGTAGTTCAGTTCGATGAGGGCGTCCTCGGTCTCTTCGCGCGTGAAGCCGCGGCAGAGCAAATGCGGCACGGTCTCGACGCCGAAGCGTCCCCGGATGGCGGCGCACAACCCGAGCGTGCCGGGGCGCTTCCGTTTGACGATCCGCCGCCACGTCCCGTCGGGCCTCTCCTCATACTGCACCTGCGCCGAATGGCTCGTCATGTCGATAAAAGGCGGCTCGAACGCTATGAGTTCTTCGACGATTTCCATAATCTCCCCCACGGATCCTCCGCGCTTCGGCGGGATGATCTCATACGAGATCAGCGTCTCCGTGGCGCGATCCAGCAATTCGATGACTTTCATTCGCGGGCGATTTTCGTTTTCAGCGCTGCTTCGTTAATATAGACGCAGCCGCCGGGGTATTCCGGGCGCAAAAAGCCGTTTTCTTACTTCCCTAACCCCACCATGTTCGATGATCGGGATCGTTTTTTCGACACTGGAAGAAGCGCAGCCTTTTTTACGGAAATATAAGCGCGGCCGGTTCAGCGGCCTCATGGAAGGCGAGACGCTTCACGATGACCATTTGCTCGTCTCCCTGACGGGGATCGGGAAGATCAAGTCCACGTTGCGCACGGAACGCATGCTGCAGCGCTTCCGCCATGCGCACGGCCTGACGCGCGTGCTCCACATCGGCACCTGCACCTCGCTCACCGATGCGTTTGAACTGGGAGCCGTAGTGGCGGCCGCTCAGGTCTTCGAGGGGGACCGCATCGAGCTTTCCACGCCCACGTATCCGCGCATGCCCCTCGAGGTGCCCTTCCCCGATCTCCCCCGCGGCACGCTCGTCACGCAGGATCACACGGCGCAGGAGGAGACGGAACTCAGCTACTGGCAACGCATCGCCGACATGACGGACATGGCCGGTTATGCCGTCGCCTACGTGACGGCCACGCATGGGCTTCCGTGCCACATCGT
>JALSSK010000081.1 GCA_026984335.1 Rhodothermales bacterium | reverse complement strand
CGCGACCGAGGGCGGCTATACGGAGATACAGCCGCCGTACGTGGTCAACGCCGACAGCGCCACCGGCACGGGACAACTGCCCGACAAGGAGGACCTGATGTACGAGATCCCGCGCGACGGGCTGTACCTCATCCCCACCGCCGAGGTCCCGGTGACGAATTTCTTCCGGGGCGAGATCCTCGAAGAAGCCGCGCTTCCGGTCACGTTTTGCGCGTACACGCCGTGCTTCCGGCGCGAGGCGGGGTCCTACGGCAAAGAGGTGCGCGGGCTCAACCGTCTCCATCAGTTCGACAAGGTCGAGCTCGTCCGCTTCGTGCATCCTCAGACGAGCTACGACGCCCTCGAGACGCTCCGCGAGGATGCCGAACGTCCCCTCCGACGCCTCGGGCTGCCGTACCGGCGATTGCTCATGTGCACCGGCGACATGGGCTTCACGCAGGCCAAGAAGTATGACCTCGAGGTGTGGAGCGCCGGACAGAAGCGCTGGCTGGAGGTCTCGTCGATCTCGAACTTCGAGGCGTTTCAGGCGCGGCGCATGCAGATCCGCTACCGCCCCGCCGACGGCGGCAAGCCCGTGGTGCTCCACACGCTCAACGGCAGCGGCCTCGCCTTCCCCCGCATCGTCGCCGCCCTCCTCGAACAGCATCAACAGGCCGACGGCAGCATCCTCATCCCCGAAGCCCTCCGCCCCTACACCGGCTTCGACCGCATCGGGTGAGGCGCCCTGCGCTCTCCTCAAGCTCACACCCACACCATCCACCCTCCTCAAAAAACCCTCGCCTCACTGAGACCACGCGTTCGGCAGGCGGTCCCATCGGCGGAGGCGGAGGCTTTCGTGGAGGGCGCCCGGGAGCGGTCCGGCGTCGCTGCAGGCCATGTTCGCCTCCACGTGCCGGAGCTTGCGCATGCCGGGGATGACCGTGCTCACACGCGCGTCGTTGAGGATGAAACGGAGCGCCATCTCGGGCAGCGTCATGCCCTCGGGAAGGATCGCCTTCAGCCGCTCGGCCCGCTCGACGCTCGGGATGAGGTTCTCCGGCACGAAATACGTATTTCGCCAGTCCCCTTCGGGCCACGCGCTGTCTTTCGTGAGGGTGCCCGTGAGCGTCCCCTCGTCGAACGGGACGCGCGCGATGACCGCCACGTCCTGCTCCGCGCACGCCGGGAACAGCTCATCCTCCGGGTTCTGATCGAAGATGTTATAGATGACCTGTACGGCGTCGACGCGGCCGCTTCGGACGGCGCGGATGCCGTTCCAGGGCTCCCACCGGTTGATGCTGATGCCGACGGCGTCGAAGAGCCCCTGACGCTTGAGGTCGTCCATCTTCCGCGCCCACCGGTCGTCGTCCACCCAGTCGTCTTCCCACACGTGAAACTGCACGAGGTCGAAGCGGTCGATGCCGGCGTGCTCGAGGCTCTCGTGCACGCGCCGTTCGATGTAGTCCGGCGGGAAGACCTCGTCGAGCGGGTAGCCGCGGCGGCTCGGCCATTTGAAATTCTTCGGGGGCACCTTCGTGGCCGTATAGAGGGTCTTGCCGGGGTTGGCGCGGACGAGCTCGCCGAGGAGGCGCTCGCTGTGGCCGCTGCCGTAGGCCCACGCGGTGTCGAAAAAGTTGCACCCGAGGTCGACGGCGCGCTGGAGGGATCGGAGCGACTCTTCGTCGTCCGAGCCGGCCCATCCGGCCATGCCCCACATGCCGTATCCGATCTCGCTCGTCTCCCGGCCCGTGCGTCCAAAACGTCGATGTTTCATGCGTCTTCCCGATGGATGATCAAAAGTTTTCGGCGGTGCGCCCGGCGTCCCCGTGGAGGCGGGCGAGCACTTCTTCGGCGGCGCGTTCGCCGGAGCGGACGGCCCCGTCGAGGTAGCCGTTCCACACGGTCGCCGTCTCGGTTCCGGCCCAGTGGATGCGGCCCTCGGGCGCGCGGAGGAGGTCGCCGTAGGCCGTCATCACGCCGGGCGGCATCAGCCCCACATAGCAGCCCGCCGACCACGTTTCGGCGGCCCAGTCGTGGTCGAGGTAATGGACGGGGCGGGCGGCTTTCGGGCCGAAGAAGCGGGCGAAGCGGTCGAGCACGACGGCGCGGCGCTCGGCGGGGTCGCGGCCGCTCCACGCGCGCGCGCTCCGGCCCGCCATGAAGCCGAGGAGGGCCCCGTACGAGCCCTCCGGCGGTCCGTCGTCGAAGATGACCTTGACGGGGTCCTCGTCGCACACGACCTCGCCCGACCACCCTTCTTCCCGCCAGAAGGGGGTCTCGTAGACGGCGATGCATTTGATGACCGAGCCCATCGGCATGCGCTGAAGGAGCTGTGCGCGTCGGGGCGAGAGGGCGGGGCGGAAGTCGATCCGCCCGACGAGCGCCGGCGGCACGGCGAGCACGGCAAAGTCCGCCGAGAAGGCGCCGGCGTCGGTGCGGGCCGTCACGCCGCGCGCCGAACGTTCGAGCGCGCGGACCGGCGCGGAGAGGTGCACCCGCTCGCCGAGGGCGTGGGCGAGCCGTTCGGCGATCTGTTGCGCGCCGCCCCGGATGCGCGTCTGCTGGGCGCCGTCGCGGATCTGCGAGAGCCGCATGAGGCCGCCGCCGGAGCGGAGGTAAAAGAGGAAGTGGAGGAAGGAGAGGTCCCCCGGCTCCGCCGCGAAGATCGCCTCGACGCCCACGTCGAAGACGGCGCGGGCGTGCTTCGTCTTGAGGAAGCGCCGTTTCCACGTCTCCACCGTCATGGCGTCCCATTCGGCGGCGCGGGGCGCTTCGTGCGGCGCCTCGAGCGGGATCTCGGCGGCGAGCGCGTCGAGGCGGGAGAAGACGCGGTGGAGGTCGAGCAGGCTCAGCGGCGGCAGCGACGGGATGTCGCCCCGGTACGTGCGCCGCGCGCCGCACACCTGCAGCTGTTTGCGTCCCGCCTCGTATTGCGGAAACGTGTCGAGGCCGAGGTGTTCGACGAGGGCGAGGATGCGGTCCTGCGTCGGCCCCACCCACTGCCCGCCGAGGTCGATGGCCGGGCCGTCGTCGAGCGTGTGGACGAGCGTCCGCCCGCCGACGCGGTCGCGGGCCTCGAGCACGCGCACCGTCGCGCCCGCCTCCGTGAGCCGCCGCGCCGCCGTCAGCCCCGCCGGCCCCGCCCCGACGATGAGCACGTCCGTTCGATCCTGCGCCGTCGTGTGCGTCATGATTTTTTGCGTTGGGGCGTTTGAACGTTCGAAGTTGAACGTTATAACGTTTTTAACGAATGGCGACCGCCAGCGTATCGTGATGCCGCGCGATGAGGGAGCGGAGGTACGGGCTGATCTGAAAGACGCTCTCGAAGCCTGCCGCCTTCGCCGCTCGATCCTCCGCTTCGAGCGGCGCGTCGGCGCTCTCGGCGAAGTGCTTGAGGTCGCGGTAAAAGCCGAGCGTGAACAGATCGACGGCTCCGCCCCGGTCCCGCACGAAGATCAGGTTCGGCGGGTGCTTCAGCGCCGCATAATAGCGGTTCTCCATCTCCCGCTGTTCGTACAGCTCGGCGCGCTTGCCCGGCAGCGCCTCGAACATCTCGACGTGGAAGAAGCCCATCCCCTCGAAGCGCGCCCGGAGCGTGTCGAGCGGGGGGCCGTAGACGAAGAGGTCCTCCTGCCATGCCGCGCGTTCGCCGAGCGCTTCGGCAAAGGCGGCGTCGGCCTCCGCGTGCGCCTCCCGCCGCGCGATGCGGTCCGGGTGATAGTACGCCGCATAGCTCTCCATCGGAAAGATCAGCAGGAGGTCCCACTGGTCGCCCTGGCTGTGGCGCATCCGGAACGGGGCGGCTTCCCCGCGCGCGGCGAGCGCCTCCCGGCGATCCCTGTAGAGGTCGATCAGGTCGAGGAGTCGTCCCGGCGCGGCGCGCACGAGCGTCACCCGGTAGAGATAGCCCGGCGGCTCCGGCGCGGGAACCACCGTGACGGGCGCGTGCGCCGGGAGCACGGCAAGCAGGCAAAACAAAACGAGCATCGTTTCCTCCGAATGGGTTCGGAGGAAGCTACGCAGACCGAGGCACGCATACAATCCCGCAAGAGGCCGCCTCGTCTTTGCCGCGCCGCGCTTTTCGACAAGCTTTCGCCTCCGGCTTGGAAAGGAGCATGCCAAGTGTGTATTATTGTCAACTTAAAAGGGGAAAGCCTCCGTCGCCTGACAGAGCGACGACGGCGCGATGCCCCACCCTGCAGGAACGGCTCCTGTCCACGCGATCTCAGCTCCCCACACCGCCATGCGCAAGCTCTCCATCGGAATCATCGACGTCGCTTCCCGCACGGGCCATCAGAATCTGTACGGCCGCGTCATGCGGGCGAATCTGACGAGCATCATGCCGCAGGTCATCGCCGTGTGGTGCGAGGAACAGGGGCACGACGTCTCGCTGACGGTTCACAACGGCCCCAACCCGCTGCTCGACCCGCTGCCGGACGACCTCGACCTCGTCATCATCGGCGCGTTCACGCAGTCGGCGCAGGTGGCCTATGCGCTGAGCAACTACTACCGCGCGAAAGGCGCCGTGACCGCGCTCGGC
>JALSSK010000080.1 GCA_026984335.1 Rhodothermales bacterium | reverse complement strand
TCGCTCCTTTGTGGGGCAGCAGACCGGACAGGAACCGGTGTCCTTCCTTGGTCCGGGCGATCTCCTTGATCATCGTCGCGATCCGGCCGAGGTGATCGAGCAGGCCGCGGTCAAACTGTTCGGACAAGATGACGTGCTTGAGCCGCTCGTTCCGCTCGAACTCCGGTATCTTCATCATGACGGGCCGGTTCAGGCGGGATTCGAATTCGTGAAAGGGCATCGCGCTTCGCATTTGGGTGCTTGAAAGACGGCAGGGAGAGGCGCTCCGATGGCGTCGGTGGGCCGTGCCTGTCTCGCAGGGACGTTCGAGTTTATGACAAAGGACGCTCCGATCGGTCCACGGCTAACCGACCGGATCCACTTCTTCTTCGTGCCGCGCTTCGGCGGCCCGGCTCGCCGCGGCGTACAGATCGAGTTGCGGCTTCGGGGCGCGGCGCAGGCGCAGATAGTGCACGACGTAGCGCAGGAAGGAGTAGACGAGCAGGGTCGTCGCCGTCCAGATGCAGAACCGCAGAACGGGCGGGTCGGCGTGGAGCAGGGCCGCCAGCGCCGTAACCGCCACCGCCGTGACGGCGATCTTGCCCCACCACATGCTCATGACCACGAAGCCGGTTCTTCGGCCCAGCATGATGCCGCCGAGCACGATCAGCGCGTCGCGCACGAGCACCAGCGCCACAAACCACGCGGGCAGGCTGCCCCGGAGCGCCAGCGCCAGGATCACCAGCCCCCCGCCGATCTTGTCGGCCAGCGGATCGAGCACCTTGCCCCAGTCGGAGACCGTGTGCGACCAGCGCGCCACACGCCCGTCGAAGTAGTCCGTCGCTACGGCCAGGAGAAAGAGGCCGAAGATCCACAGGAGCGGGCCGTCGATCAGCACGAGGTAGGCGATCGGAAACGTCAGCACCAGACGAAACAGGCTCATCATGTTGGGAACGGTCCAGAACCGCCCCAGGTCAGGCCAGCTTCCCTTCTCCTTCGCACTTTTCTCGGGCATTGCGCTTCTTTTTAAGCCTCAACTAACGAATAATCACGGGCGCAGGCAAGATACGCATCAGCGCCGCATTGGTTTATCGTCTGTATGGCTTCTTCACAGCGCGGCCGGCGGCGCAGACCTTCAGCGGGCGTCTTCCTTCGCGCCGACGTGGAAGGCGAGGGCCGTCCCGGGCGGCAGCGCGAGCGTCGCGGTTCCGTCCGGGCGCACGGTCACCGTCGGGCCGGTGCAGCCTTTGCCGTCCGCGCGGCGCTCGCCCGCGATCACGTCGCAATAGACGCCCGGCGCCATGCCCGTGGCCAGCGTGGTTTCGAGCGCCGTCTCGCTCCGGTTGAGCGCGAAGAAGCCGCGCCCGCCGCGCCCGAAGGCGATCTGCCCGGGCGCGCCGGTCCAGACGTGGTCGAAGGCGCGGGCCGAAGCCGTGGCATTGTAGAAGCCCGCCATCCCGGCGATGGCCGGACGGCGGTGCTCGCACTGCCACCGCGCGCCGCCGCAATCCACCGTGCCGTCCGGGCGATGCACCCGCAGAATGTTGAAGCCCGCATCGGCGGGCGGCCCCTGCGCCTCGTCCGTGAAAGCATAGCTCGACATCACGCGCGGACGCCCGTACGGATAGGCCAGCATGAAAGCCACGGCCAGATCGTAGAGCGGGCCGTCCCTGTGCGTGAGGACGTGCGCGCCGCCGTGTCGCTGCGTGTCATGGTTGTCGATGAAGACGAGCGCCTCGGCGTCCGGCACGAAGACGCCCTCCGCCCAGATCGACTGCGGGCCGAAGAGCCGGTCGAGACGGCCGGAGCGGAAAAGCTCGCCCACCCGTTGGCCGTACCGAAACTCGGTCACGTCGCCGAGGGGAAAATAGGGCGGCGCCCATCGCAGCGCATCCGCATCGTCGACCACCTCCTGATACACGTACAGCGGCCCGTCGAGGCGGTCGAGGATGGCGCGGATGTCTTCGGGAGCGATGTGCTTGGCCGCATCGAGGCGGATGCCGGAGACGCCCAGACGGATGAGGTCGTTCAGATAGGCCGCCAGCCGGTCGCGCACCCGCTCCTTCTCGGTGGCCAGATCGGCCAGGTTGACCAGTTCGCAGTTGCGCACCTGCGCCGGATCGTTGAAATCCCGGATGTCGTCGCCTTCGGTCAGGCCGCAGTGGTGGAAGTCGTCGTAGTCGTACAGGCCGGGATAGTGGTACTCGGAGAACGTGGAGCCGGCGGTGCCGACGCCGCTGTAGACGCCCGTCATGTGGTTGAGGATGGCGTCCACGTAGACGTCGACGTCGGCGGCCCGGCATCGCGCCGTCATGTCGGCGAAGGCGGCGCGGTCGCCGCTGCGGTTCTCGAAGCGGTAGCTCACGGGCTGATAGCGCTCCCACCAGGGGCGCGGCGGATCCTCGACGACGGCGTTCTCCGTGGGGGGCGACACCTGCACGGCCCGGTAGCCCTTCGGCCCGAGGAACGTCTCGCACTCGGCCGCCACGTCGGGCCACGTCCACTCGAAGAGATGCACGATCACCCCGTCGGCGTCGACGACCGTCGGAGGCGCGGCGAGC
Source organism: Rhodothermales bacterium (assembly GCA_026984335.1). Classification (GTDB taxonomy): domain Bacteria; phylum Bacteroidota; class Rhodothermia; order Rhodothermales; family ISCAR-4553; genus JALSSK01. The sequence continues at coordinate 17,762 of JALSSK010000080.1, read as the reverse complement.
GGCGACGCCGAACCCGGCCGCGTGCCCGGCGCGCCGGGGTCACAGCCGACCCCAAAGACCAGGACAAGAGCAAGCAACGTTGCCGAAGAGGAGCGTAAGCGCATATAAGTTTCGTTTATGCGTTAGGGACGTTGGAAAGTTAGCGTGTTATAACGTTCAAACGTTCAAACGCCCCAACGCGTTACCGCATCAACGTTCAGTCGCGCACGAGCAACCACGCCGCGGCCGAGACCGCCAGCGTGGCGGCACAGATGGCGAAGATGAGCCCCTTGTCTTCGGCCTGTCCCACGGCCTCGCCCACGCCGAGGCTCGCCACGAGCTGCGGCAGCACCACCGACAGGTTGAACAGCCCCATGTACAGCCCCATCTTCGCCTGATCCACCTTCTGCGACATGATGGCGAAGGGCAGGCTGACCGTCGCCGCCCAGCCGATGCCGATGACGGCCATGAGCACGTAGATCATGAACGGCGTCACGTGGATGAAGGCGAAGCCCGCATAGCCGAGCGCCATCAACCCGAGCGCGAGCGCGTGCGTCTTCACCCGCCCGATGCGCTCCGTGAGCGGCTCCAGCAACAACACCGGCAAGAGCGCCCCCACGGCGTTGAGCACCAGAAAACTGACCGACACCACCCGCCCCATTTCGACGTCCGTGAGCGAGGGCAGCTTGTCCTGCACGTAGGCGAACAGGTACACGAACATCGTCTGCACGCCGATCCACGTGAACGAGTGCGCGGCGAGCACCTTCTTGAACCCAATCTCTCCCGCCTCCTCCGGGGTCCTGTCCTCCTCCGACTTCGTCAGCGCCTCCACGACGAGCGCCAGCGTCAGCCCCGCGCAGAAGTACTCGAAGTAATGGTTGCTCACCTCGAGGTCGGTCACACGAAGCGTCATCGCATAAACGGCATAGAGCAGGAAGCCCCAGAGTGGCCGGATGCTGTTGAGCACGTCGAGGAAGGAGGACGCCCGCGCCGCTTCCGTGTCGTCTTCCTCGTTGCGGAGCGTGCGCGGCTCCTCGATGAACAGGGTGGGCACGACGGAAAAGAGGAAAACCAGCGCCGCCCCCGTGTAGATGAGCACGTAGTTGTCCCAGATCGCCCCGATGGCATAGGCCATCACGCCGAACGAGCCGGAGATGGTCTGCATCCACGTGTAGCCTTTGGTCCGCGCGATCCCCTCGGGCGTCACATCGGCGATGAGGGAGCGGGTGGGATTGAAGCTCACGTTGATGGCCAGATCGAGCGTCAGCGCCACGGCGATGGCCACGCCGAGGATGCCTTCGATGCCCATCGCAGAACTGATGACGTCGATGTTCGGAAGGGCCAGCAGCATCAGCGAGGCCAGCACGCCGCCGATCACGATGAACGGCCGCCGACGCCCGCCCCAGAACCACACGTTGTCGCTGATGACGCCGATGAGGACCTGCCCCAGAATCCCCGCAATGGGCCCCGCCGCCCATACCAACCCTACGTCTTCGATGGCCAGCCCGTATTTGGTGCTGAGGATCCAGCTCAACGCCGAGATCTGCACGGAAAGCGCAAAGCCCATCGCCGTGGCAGGCAGGCTGAGCAGCACGTAGAAAGCGTTGGTGAGCCGCTTCTGTATCGCAAGCATGGGCAAGGGCATTGGGGGGTATGGGTGGTTGGGTGGCTGGGTGTTTGGATGGGAGACGTCAGGGTGGTTGGGGCGTTGAACGTTAAAACGTTCAACGCCTAAACGCGTTAACGCCCATTCATTCGAGGCCGGTCTTGTGGAAGACGACGCCCGTGCGCGCGGGGATCTCGATGCGGACGGTCCCGCCGTCGCGGGTGAGGCTCACCTTGCCGGGGGGGCCGGTGGTGGCAAAGATGGGCGCGAGGCCCTCCCCCGCCCCGAGCCCGAGCGTCGCATACGGCGCCTCGATCGTCCCCGCGTCGTCGCTTCGGTTGAGCACCACCACGAGCATCTCGTCCTCGTGCGACCGCGCAAAGGCCAGCATCTGCGCCGCATCGTCAGCGGCGAGCGTGCGGAAGTCGCCCCGCGTGAGCGAGGGATGCGACCGCCGCAGATGAATGACGGCGCGGTAATAGTCGAACAAAGGTTCGTCGAAAGCAACCGGGTCCGGCGTGCGCGGGCGTCCGAGCGGGTCGGCGGCCTGCGGGTCGTACGTCAGCTCCGGCCAGACCATCGGCATGCGGTCGTCGGGGTCGTCCGCGCCCCACATACCCGCCTCGTCGCCGTAATACACCATCGGCGCGCCGACGTACGTCATCTGAAAGAGCGCCACGAGCCGCTGAAGGTCGCGCTCGCGGGCGTTCGGCTTGCGCACGCGGTAGCCGGGGTCGCCGCGCGGCGAGGCCCGTTCGCCCACGTCATAGTCGAACTTCTCGGGCGCGGCATACGCCTCATACCGGCCGGCGTTGACGATCATCGAAGGCAGGCGCTCGGTGTCGTGCGAGTCGATCAGGTTTTGCGCGGCGTACTGCCGCGCCGGGTCGAACGCCTCGCGGCGCGCGTCGAGCATGCGGGCGAAGCCGGAAGCGGCGAGCTTTCCGTCGATGAGGAAGCCCTTGACGGGGAAGGCAAAGCCGTGATAGTTCATCGTGGCCGAGAAGCCGCCCGCGTCGAGGAACGCGCTCGCTTCCTCCCACACCTCGCTCACCGTGTACGCCGCCGCGTTGAGCCGCCGCACGTGCGCGTTCCAGTCCGCCCAGAAGCCGATCGGCGCCTCGTTCGCCACGTCGAGCCGCCACCCGTCGATGCCGTCGGAGGGGTCGCCGTCGCCGTTGGGGTCCATCCACCGGGCCGTGGCGTCGAAAATGTACTGCTTCGGACCGGGGGCGAGGTCCGTGCCGTCGGCGTTGTCGGCGAAGACGGGCAGGGTCTTCACCCCCCACCAACCCTCGTAGTCGAACTCGTCCTCGGGCGTGGCCGGGTCGTCGAAGGACTTCACGATGTACCAGTCCCGATACGGCGAGTTTTGCTGATTTTTGCGGAGGTCGGCGAAGGCGAAGAAGTCGCGCCCGGTGTGGTTGAAGACGCCGTCGATGATGAGCTTCATGCCGCGCGCGTGGGTCTCTGCGACGAGGCGGAGGAAGAGGCGGTCGGCGGCGGTCCATTGCCACGTGGCGGGATCGCGCGTCTCGGCGGCGATAAGGGCCAGGTCGCCGTCCGGATCGGGGCCGAAGTACGGGTCGATGTGGTGGTACGTGTTGCCGTCGTACTTGTGGAGCGAGCGCGCCCAGAAAACCGGGTTGAAATAGAGGGCCGTCACGCCGAGGTCGCGGAGGTAGTCGAGGCGGTCGAGCACGCCCTGCAGGTCGCCGCCGTAGCGCCGGTGAAAGACGGTGTCGTAAAAGTGATCGCTCATCTCGCGCTCCCACGGCGCGCGGGCGTACCAGTCGGCCGTCCAGCGCATCACGCGCCAGCTCTCCGGCGCGCGCTCGGGAAACTCGATGGAGGCGCGCACGGGGTCGTTCGCCGGGTCGCCGTTGGCGAAGCGTTCGGGAAAGATCTGATACCACACCGCGTCGGCGGCCCACGCGGGCACGGCGTCGGAGACGGCCGGCGGCGGCGTTCCGGACCGGCACGACGCCAGCGCGACCATCAGCCCGATAACGAGAGGAAGGGAGCGTTTCATAGTTCGTATTCCGTTGATTCGTTCGTGCGTTAAAACGTTATAACGTTCAACGTTCAAACGCCCTAACGCCCCCCGCTCACTTCACGAGCACCATCGTCCTCGTCTCCACCCGACCCGCGGCGCGGAGGCGATAAAGATACGTCCCGCTCGGCAGACGCGCGCCGTCGAACACGGCGGTGTGCGGCCCGGCGGCGCGGAAGCCGTCCACGAGCACGGCCACGCGACGGCCGAGGACGTCGAACACGTCGAGGCGCACCGGACCGGCTTCGGGCACGGCGTACCGGATCGTCGTCACGGGGTTGAAGGGGTTCGGGTAGTTCGCCTCGAGGCGGAAGGCGAACGGCGTCTCCGCCGCTTCCGCTTCCACGCCCACGTACACCGCCCCGAAGGGCAGGTCGGGCAGGTCGGGCACGGTGAAGCCGGGGTCCTCCGAAGTGATGTACACCACCGTCTCGTACGGGGGGATCGTGGTGGTGAACGTCCCGGTGGTCGTGGCCATCGTGTCGGCAAAGATGTCGTAATACGGCGTCGGCCCGTCGGTCGACATCCGCACCGCCGCGCTCGGGTTGAGCGTCACGGTCTGCGGCGCGCTCGAAAAGTTGATCGCCACCACGGCGTTCGCGTCTTCGAGCGGCCGCACGTAGCCGTAGACGCTCTTGATGGTGTGGATGGTGATGAGCTCCTGCGTGCCGAAGGCTTCGAACTGCCGGCGGGCGTGGATGAGGCGCTGATAGGCGCGGGCGAAGCGGCCGTTTTCCGGCGTCTCCCACTGCACGGGCACGCGCCGCTCGTCCCCCGGCACGTCGCCGAAGCCGACCTCCTGCCCGTGATAGACCATCGGCACGCCCGTCGTCGTCAGGAGGAAGCCGGTGAGCGGGAGGATGCGGTCCGGGATGGCGGCCTGCACCTTGGCGATGCGCGTCTCATCGTGGTTTTCGAGGAAACGGAAGTACCGCGCGTTCGGACCGGGCCAGAAGTCGCCGTTGTGCGCCTGCGCGTCATAGTTCGAGATCGAACCGTACGCGCCCCGGATGCCGCCGAAGTAGAAGTTCCAGTCGTACGCCGCGTCGAGGCCTCCGACGACGGGGCTGCCGTTGTCGTCGTCGGCATAATAGACCTCGGTGCTCGCGCCCGTGCCGGCGATCTCGCCGAGGAGCCAGGCGTCGGGCCTGAGGCGTTTCATGCGCTCGCGGATGGGCCGCCCGAAGCGCTCCGGGCCGTACCGCCGCCACGGCCCCCAGTACACGTCGAAGCGCCACCCGTCGATGTCGAACTCGCGCACCCAGTATTCGATCACGTCGAGCATCGCCGCCTGCAGGTCGTCGTCGTCCCAGTTGAGGTTGGCCAGGTCGCCGAAGCCGTCGTACTTGCGATAAAGGTTGACGCCGCCCTCCACCTGCCAGATCTCCGGCAGGTTCGCCCCGCGCCCGTCGAGGCCCCGGTCGTGGTTGCTCGGCGTGGTCTGAATGAAGTCCGAGAAGACGCCGCCCTCGCGCAGGCTCTCCACCCACGGATGCGCGGGCGAGACGTGGTTCGGCGTGAGATCGAGGAGGATCTTGAGGCCGAGTTCGTGCGCCCGGTCGACGAGCGCCCGGAAGTCGTCGTTCGTGCCGAGCTTCGGATCGACGTTGAAGAAATCGACGATGTTGTACCCGCCGGAAAGCTGATCCATGAACTGATTGTCCATGATGGGCATGAGCCAGAGGGCGTTGAACCCCATCGCGGCGATGTAGTCGAGCTCCTCGCGGATGTCGTCGAACTTGTGGCCGGGGTTCGACGCCGTGCCGGAGCCCTCGGGGCCGAAGGTGAGGGGAAAGATTTCATAGACGACGGCGTTCTTGACCCACGCGGCGTTCTCCTCGTACCGCATCGCACGCGCGGCGCCGTCGTCCTCGATGATGACGGCCACGCGGAGGAAATCCTCCTCGCCGTCGTCGCGGGTGAGGGTCACGTCGAAGTACAGCTCGCCCGGCCCGTTCGCCGTGCCGGAGGCCGTCAGGTCGCCCATCGTGAGGCCGTCGACGCCCGTCGTGCTGTTCGCCTCGTCGAAGCTCCACACGGTCGAGAGGTTCGGCGCGAGGTCCGTCGGCGTGAGCGTGACGGTGAAGGCGCGGTCGGCGCCCGCGACGCTTGCCTCGGCGAAGACGCGTTCGAGCGGGTGGAGCCGCCGCGTGAGCACGAGCGTCCCGGAGGCCGTCGGCTGCCCGTCGATGACGGCCTCGAGCCGCAGCGCATTCTCGCCGAGCTCGAGCGCCACCTCCGTCTCCATCACCCCGTCCGCGACGCTCACCACACCGCGTTCGACGTCGTTCACGAAAAGCGTGGCCTCGGTCAGCGCGGGATCGACCGTGCCGTCGAAGCGGGTGAGGAAGGCGCGCACGGGGAACGACGCGCGCACCGTCGTGAAGTCCGCCGTCTCCCACTCGATGGGAGCGAAGAGCTCGCCGATCTCCGCCGAGACCTCCCGTCCGAGGGCGTCCGTGGCGCTGATCGAAAACAGCGATCCGGCGCGGATCTCGGCGTCGAGCGGGAAGCGGAAGACGCCCGTCGCAGGATCGTAAAAATCCAGCCCGTCCGTGCGTTCGACGCCATTGACGGAGAAGCTGATCTGCGTGAAGGTCTCCGTGCCGAAGAGCCCGGCGGAGACGGCCTTCATGAGCCCGCTCTCGGAAAGCTCCTCCGCGGGCTGAAAGAGCATCGGGTCGGTGACGGTGATCTGGGAGTCGTTGTTCGCGCCCACCGAGACCGGGTTGAGCGGGTCCGTGAGCCACTGGCAGTCCGTGCCCGCCTCGTTGAAATGCACCTGGATCTTGTACTGCACCGTCTGGCCCACACTCAGCGGGACCGTGTGCCGCCAGTACCCGCCGTCGGCTTCGAAGGTCATCTCCGACTCATCCCCGGCCATGATGCACGAGGCGGTGCCGGGGGCGTACGGCTGCCCCCACCCGTTGAACGAACCGGGGACGAAGGCCCGAACCGCCGAAGGTTCGGCTTCGAGGTACCGAAACGTCACGTCGAGCGTCTGCGCCCCCGCCTCACCGGCGAAGCACAGGACAAACAGCCAGAGGAACCACCGAAAGGGCGCGCGCGGCATCATAATCAATGTGGGGTCAAAGGCTCGCCTTTCGGCTCGCCGTCATTGGATTCACGTTGTTTGCCGTCATTTGCGCCCGGCAGAAGCGCGCCGTGGTCAGAAAAAAGAACCCTCCCCGTGCGAAGCGGAGCCGGCCCCGAAGGGGTCGGAGGGGTAGCAAACGCCTCCCCTCCCCGAGTTTTTTTCGAGACGTTCGGTTCGAGAGTAAGTTTTCCCCAAAAAAATACGGTTGTGAGCGGGGCCCTGGCGAAGGGCGAGGAGCGTCCCGTACGACGCGCGGGAACGAGCGTCACGGCCGGGGGGTCGCCATGCTCCCCGCATCGCCCACACCTCCCGCACGGAGCGCGCGCCCGGAGGCTTCGCCGGACACAACCCGGGGCCGGCCGCACCGCTTGGATGCCGCCGGCCCCGGTCGCGTCTGTCTCCCGTGCACGATGGCCTATTTGATCAACACCATGCGGCGGGTGATGACCTGGTTCGGCGTTTCGAGGCGGTAGATGTAAAGCCCGCTGGCGAGGTCCCCGGCGTCGAACGTGACGCGGTACGTCGCCGCCGGCTGCACGCCGTCGACGAGCGTGGCCACCACGCGGCCGAGCACGTCATAGACCCGCACCTTCACGTCCAGCCGCCGGTCGAGGCTGTACTCGAACGTCGTGGAGGGGTTGAACGGGTTCGGGAAGTTCTGCTCCAGGCGTATCTGCGTGGGCGTCTCCCCTTCGACGGTCTCGATGCCCGTTACGACGGCCGGGTTTTGCTCGAACGGAAGCTGCGTCTGCTCCGGCTCGAAGACCTCATCCGGGAAGACCCAGTCGCTCGGCCACGTGCCGTCGTTGTTCGGCACGATGAAGCGCGTGCGGCGGCGGCCCGGCTCGGAACCCAGCCCCTGTCCCGGCTCGGTGAAGAACGTGCCTTCCTTCCCGTACGTGTACTGATACTGGATGCCGCTGTACGTCGGCCCGAAGATGGTCAGGACGCCGGTATAGACGCCGTCGTCGTCGGGGTCGGTGAGCAGCGTGCGGCGGTCCACCTGATCGAGCCCCTGCGTGAAGCGCCAGATCGGGTCCCCGAGGTCGATGAACACCGAGTCGCCCATCAACGGATCGAACGGCTGCGCGTCGTTGGCGAGCGCCGGGGCCATGTCCACCGAGAAATGAACGTCGATGGACACGCCGTCGGGGATGATGTTCTCCTCGAAGATGTCGTTGAAGCGCTGGTCCGGGAGGAACTGGTCCTCGTTCGGATTGCCTTCGAAGATGAACACGCGGTTCGAGCCGGTCGTGGTGATGGGTTCCTCCCATCCACTCGGCGGCTCTTCTCCGAACTCGGCGATGAACGGCTCGTTGTTGAAGTCGATGAAGTACTTATATCCGATCTCCGTGCCGGGGATCAACGTGAGCGGCATCGCGCCCTCGAAGAAGTTTTCCTCGATGCGCTGGAGCAGGCACAGGCTCGGGTCGCTGCATCCCCATCCGTTGAAGTCGCCGCGCACCTGAAGCGTATCGCCACGGGCCCGGCTGAAGATGCCGATCTCTTCGAGCGGCGTCAGGTCCACCGAGAAGACGACCGTCTGCGTGACGCGCTCCGCCTTGGGCGGCGTCGAGTCGTCGAAGTAGACCCAGTGGAGGGTCGTGTCCTGCGCCGGGACGGTAAAGATTCGGTTGCCGATGGTTCCTTCCCAGCCTTCGCTGCCGATGATGAACTTGTACTCCTGGTTCATCCCGGCGGCGGTCATCGGGTAGTACATCACCCCGGAGAAGAGGTGGTAGCCCGGCTTCGTGTCGTCGTCGGATTCCGGGGAGAGGGTGACGTTGTTCACGCCCCAGTCCAGCATGCTTTCGCCGTTGAGCGGGTCCCCGCGGACGCCGATCTCGAGGTCGGGACTCTCGCGGTCGTATCCGGCGGTGAGGGCGCTCTCGGTGTTCATGTAGACGCGGAGCCACACGGCGATGGAGTCTTCCTTCTCCTCGTAGGGCCGCCAGTCGTACGGCTTGTCGTCGCCCTTTTCGAAGAAGTGGAGCACGAGCGACGTATCGCCCACGCCCGCGTCGATCGTGTGGTTGCCGCCGTCTTCCCAACCGCCCACGAGGTCGTCCTCGGCGAGCTGGTTGTAGAATTTGAAGTCGAGCTTCTGATTCTCGGGGATCTGGAACATGATCTCCCAGTAGTCGCCGCCGGTGTTGGCGGGTTTGAGCGTGGTGTTGTCGCTCCAGTCGATGATGTTGCCGTCGGGCAGCGTGAACGGCCCCTGTCCCTCCACGGCGCCGCGCACCTGGATCTCGTCCATGGCGTCGACGGTGTCGGGCAGGGTCGCCGTGTTGAGCTTCAGCGTGACCGTGCGCTGAGCCTGAGCGGTTCCGGCGAAGGCGGCGAGGACAACAAGCATCCCCAGCCACCTCCAGCCTCTCGTAACGGTTCGCATAAGATTACTCCTCCTCTTTGGTTGACGAAAAGAACGTCCGGATAAGGGCGCGGCGCAACGCCCGGCTCTCTCTCGCGCCGGTTAAAGCCTGACGGGCAGGCCGGTTTTTTCGTTCATGCAGTTCAGGGTTGAGGTCCGATCCGGGAGCGTCGCGTTCCCGGCGCACGTTCTCGGCCCGTTCCGGCTCCGTGCTTCGCCTTCGGAGCGTGCGCGCGATCGGCATGAGAGATCTCTTTTTTTGCGGCATGGTGGTTGGCGCCCGGAGCGACCTCAAAACTGCAAAGCCAGGGTGAAACGGTTGACGCCGTCGAAGAACGCCTGCTGTTCGTAGGCATAATCGACGACGAAGTCGAGCGGGCCGAAGCCGTAGTGCAGGCCCGCGCCGAGGGTGAACGAACGCACGTTGTCCTTGAGGAACAGTTCGCTGTAGCCGCCCCGGAGCATGAGCAGGTCGCCGAGCAGGCCGAGCTCCGCGCCGAGGTTGACGTACTGTTCGCTGTTGTTCGGGTTGAGGGCCTCCACCGAGAGCGTCAGGCGGGCGCTGCCGGAGCGGAACGCCTCGCCGGCCACGCCGATGCGCATCATCAGCGGCAGGTCGAAGGCGTCCGTATTGAGCGAGGCGCGGCTGCTCTCGTTGTTGCCCCGGTTGTTCGGGTCGATGTCCACGCGCACGAGCAGGTCGTCCCCGCCGATCTTCATCTTCGTGCCGAAGTTGGTGATGGCCGCGCCGAGCCGGATGCCGCGAAACGGCGTGACGAAGGTCGTGCCGAGGTCGACGGCCACGCCGCCGGCGTTCGAGGTGGAGATGCGCTCGGTGACGTACTTGACCGAACCGCCGATGGCGAAGCGGTCCGTGAGGGCGCGTCCGTACGAGACCGCGAAGGCGTACGAGGAGGCGTCGAACGTCTCGCCGGTGCCGTTCTGCGCCTCCACCGTGGTCACGTCCATCTCCGGCGTGCGCATGGCCGTGACGCCGAAGCCGAACGTGCCGAAGCTCGAAGGCATCGCCACGGCCACGTAGTTGAACGTGACGCCGGCCAGCCACTCGGCATGCTCCACCGTGAGGCTGCCTTTGGCGAGGCCGCCCAGCCCCGCCGGGTTCCAGTAGACGGCCGTCGCATCGTCGACGAGCGCGGTGATGGCGCTGCCCATCGCCGTGGCGCGCGCGCCGACGGGAATCGCCAGAAACTCCGCCGCCGACGTGCCGCGCCGCGTCACGTCCCGCGTGACGTTGTCGAACTGCGCGAAGGCCTCGCGGCCGCCCGCAAGCGTCATCACTACGAGGAGCCCGAGCGCCGGGAGCAGGCCGTATCTTCGGTTGGTTGTCATCATGCCGGAAAGCCGGGTTGCGCGCATGCGAAAAGGGCGTTCGCGCCTCTCGATGCGTCCTCCTGTCTATTTAATGATGGCGAACGTGCCCGTCGTCTCGCCGATGCCGGGCGCTTCCACGTGATAGAGGTAGACACCGTACGACACCGTCAGGCCGTCCTTCGTCTCGAGGTCCCATTCGAGCGTGCCGTCGAGCAGGTCCGACGGCGTAAGCGTGTCGTTCGACCCCTCGTTCCGCCGAAGCTCGCGAAGGAACTTGCCGCTGACGGTGAAGATGCGCACCGTCGCCTGCGGGGGCAGGTTGATGAACTTGATCGCCCGGGGGCCGCGCCCGGTCGTGAACGGGTTGAGCCGCTCGAACCGGTTCGTCGCCACGTACGGGTTCGGCACCACCTGAATGTCCGCCAGTTGATCGCGCGCCTTCTCCGGATCGACCTTCGGCCCGACCGTCGTGAATTCGAACTCGTCGGTCGAGAGGAAGGGCTTGCGCGTGACGATGTCGGCCTCTTCGCCCTCCACCGGATCACGGCGATCCGCAAAGACGAAGTTGAGCCCGATCGACCAGGTGACCACCTCCTCGCCGCTGTCGTCGCCCACCTTCGGCTCGATGAGGATGATCCGGTCGCTCTCGCCGATGGACGGGTCGGCGCTGAACGTGGCCGGTTCGGTGGACTCGGCCCCGACGAAGTCCGGCCCGCTCAGATCCCAGAACGCATATTTGACCGGGACCTCCGTCCCGTCCGGCATCACGCGGAAGACCTCCACGTTCGTCGGACGCGCGGGCAGCGAGGTGCGGCGCGTCACCTTCATCGCCACGGACATGCCCTGCGCCGGCCCGACGACCCGCACCCGGTAATCGGCCGGGTTGCGCAGCCCCTTGATGCCGAGGAAGGCGGAGAGGAAAGGTTCGAGCGTGATCGGATACACCTCGTCGTCGTTCCACCCGGACTCCGACGAGTTCAGCGTGATGAAGGGTTCGAGGAAGAACATCAGCTTGAAGCCGATGGGCCTTCCGAGGTCGTCGAGGATGGGGAACTCGGAGCCTTCCCGGAAGGCCGTCGAGCGCGCGAGGATGGGCTCGCCGGTCTCCGCGTCGAGGATCGAGAAGTTTTTCGTGGTGAGCGTGTCGGGCGTATTGCGGTTGCCGGCGATGAGCGTATCCTCGAAGACGATGCGGAAGCGCCGCCCGTCGTCGAGCACCGTCGGGTCGATGATCTCGTATCCGATGCGGCTGCTCGTCGTGCCTTTCGTGCGTTTGAGGTCGGCGATGTCGGCGCCCTCGAAGCCCGCCACGGGCGCCGTCGGCGTGATGCGGACGACGTTCGGCCCGGTGCGGATCGAGCCGTCGGCCAGGCGCTGAATGCGGATGGAGGACTCGGTCGGCGAGATGTCGGCGTTGGGCGCGCCGAAGTCGTAGGCGGTGACGGCATAGAAGTACTCGATGCCGTTGGTGACGGTCGTGTCCACGAACACGTGGGTGAGGCCGTTGTCCGCCTCGCCGGGATCGCGGCGGTTGTTGCCCAGATAAAACTTGACGCCGTTGACGTCGACCGGATGGAAGCCCTCGTGCTCGTCGATGAGGTCGAACTGAGCGATGGGCTTGCGGAAGATGAGGTTGCCGCGCCCGTCGGTGATCTGGAGAGCGTCGAGGAAGGCGGGGTCGGTGGCGCGGTAGACGCGGTAGCCCTCGAAGTCCTTCGCAGGCAGCCCGAGGCCGGCGAGGAACTGGTCGAACGACTCCTCGGCGGCGCTGTCCCAGTAGAGCGTCACGCGCCCGTCGCCGGGCACGGCCCGCACTTCCGGCGTGATGGGCGCCTGCGCGAACTGATAGTCTTCGAGGTAGGCGTTGAGCGCATTGTCGCGCACGGTGAGCACCGTCTCGCGATCCGGGTTGATCTGAATCGAGAGGGAGAAGCGCTCGGTCTGCCCGGCCTTGAGCGGGAAGAGGCCGCTCGAGATGGCGAGGTCGTTCTCGCCCGGGGGCGGCTTCTCGACGGTGATGTCGCCCGGGATCATGTAGGTAAAGAAGAGGAAGCGGTCCGAGCGCGAGTTGAAGTTGAGCGAGCCCGCGGGGAAGATCTGAGCGTTGGTGATGCCGATCTGGTCCGACTCCGAGATGTCGGTCACGTCGATGTTGCGCTCGCCGGGGAAGCCGGTGCCCGCGCCGGTGGTGGGCCGGCCGTCCTGGTCGCCGGGATCGCCGGAGAAGGCCACCCCGTCGAGGCCGTTGTCGTCCTGGAGCGGGTTCCAGTCGCCGTCGTTGTCGATGCCGTCGGCGCGGCTCTCGTCGATCATCTCGTCGATGCCCTCGTCGATGCCCTCGTCCACGGCGCCGTCGCCGTCGTTGTCGAGGCCGTCGGCATAGCACTTGCCGAGGTCGCCCGGACCGACGTCGTAGAGGATGATGTCCGTGCCGGGCACGCGCACGCGCCCGTACGGGTCGGCGGCGGCCTCATCGACCATCGCCTGCGTGACGGTGGGCGAGCCCGGCTCGGAGAGGAACGGGAAGTCCGCCGTGGGGGTCACGCACGAGTCGTCGTTGTCGAGGCCGTCTTTGAAAGGCAGGCCGAGGTCGTCGTCGTCGAGCAGGAGCAGATGCACGATGGGGCTTCCGTCGGCGCGCTGCTGCACGGGGTCGTTTTCCGGGTTCGGAGGCCAGCGCAGCCACCGGTCCGGCGAAGCCTGCGCGATCATGTCCTGCGTGACGACGGGGCCGCCGCGCTCGCCGTCGTCGTCGTTGTCGATGTAGTCCGCAAAGCCGACGCCGGCGCTCGTCCCGAGTTCGCCGGAGAACGGGATGTGGCTGGCGTTCTCGTCGATGAGGCCGTTGCCGTTGTCGTCAATGCCGTTCGCGGCGTCTTCGCCCGCGATGAGGTCCGCCGAGACGACGGGGCTGTTGCACTCGCCGACGAGCGGCGTGCACTCCTCGGCGGTGGAGCCGTCGGCGTCGTTGTCGATGCGGTCGACGGCGTTTCCGGGCGTTTCGAGGAAGGCGATGGCCGCCTCACCCACGGGGTCGGAGCCGAAGGGCTCGGTGCCCACCCCGTCGGCATCGGTCATGAAGGCCACGTCTTCGAGCACGTCGAAGAACGGGATGTCGTCCTGGCTGTCGCCGCCGACGAGGTCGGCCAGCCACATCGTCATCCCGACTTTGCTGAGATCTTTCGTGCCGTCGTTCTTGACGGCGTAGAGCAGGAAGATGGCGTCGTTGATGAGGATCTGCGTCCACGCCAGCACGCGCGTCTCGACGATCAGGCCGAGGCCGCCGCGCGAAAGGTCGGTCGAATCGGGGAAATAGGTCGGATAGCGGTTGTAGTTGTCGTCCCCGGCTTTGTAGAAGAACTCCTGGTCGGCGTTGAAGATGTTCTTCCCGAAGAAGCCGTTCCACGAGCCGCGCCAGCCGGGGTCGCCGGCGTCGTTGAGCTTGTCGGGCCAGAAGTCGGGCCAGGAGGTGGGTTCGTCGGACTGCGCGATGCCGAGTTCGCGTCCGCCGGGCTGCACGTATCCCTTGATGGGCTCGAACGTCCAGGACTCGCTCGTGACGGGGTCGGACCGGAAGTCGGAGACGTCGACGATCCAGAGTTTGTCGCCGTTTTCGTCTTTGACCTCCGCGCCGACCCAGAGCTGCGAGAGCGCCACGTAGATGCGGTTGGTGTTCTTCGGCCACTCGTAGAAGACGTTGTCCGGCAGGTCGGGGCCGCCGCCCTCACACTGGGCCGTCTGGTTCCAGTTCGTGATCGTCGCGGCGAGGTTGTTGCCGTTGACGATGTCGCACCGCCGCTCGTCCGGATCGACGCGTTCCTTGCTCGGCACGTGGTTCCGGTCGATGACGCCCTGCGCCCACGCACCGGCAGGCATCGCCAGCGCCAGCGCCAGCGCCAGCGCGCTCCATCCCAACCCTTTACGCATGTATGGCCTGTGGTTCATGATGCGAACGTCCGAATCGCTCAGAAATTAAACTGGATGCCCACCTGAATCCGGCGCGGCTCGCGGTAAAAGTCGGGCCGCACGAAGAAGCCGGGGTCGAAGGAGCCGGTCTGAAACTGGGTCACCGTCACGTCCGGCTTGCCGGTGTCGGAGAAGACCGCCTCCACGTTGCGCGTGTCGAGGACGTTGAAGACCTCGGCGAAGAGCCGGGGGCGAAAGCTCCCGAAGGAGAACTCCTTGTACACGTTCAGGTCCACCTCGAACGTCGAGGGGATGCGGCGCGAGTTGCGGGGGAACGTCGGCGCGACGTCGCGCCCGAAGAGCGCCGCCTCGGGGAACGAAGGCGTGTAGGGGAAGCCCGAACCGAAGCGGAACCGGAGCGAGCCGCCCCAGCTCGAGGGCGCGAAATAGACCGCCCCGGCGATCTTGTGCCGCTGATCCCAGTCGAGCGGCAGCAGTTGGAGCGCCGGCTCGCGGTTGCTCCGTATGGCCACGAGCTCGTCCGCCGGGTTCGAGTTCGAGCCTTCGACCACCTGGAACGTATAGTTGAGATCGAAGCCGAAGTGGTCGACGAAGTTGCGCTTGAGCGTCAGCGTCACGCCGCGCGTGTTGGCATAGTCGCGGTTGGTGAAGATGGTATAGTTGACGCCGGGCCGCGCCGTCTGAAGCACCACCGAGGTGGAGACCCAGTTGCGGATGTCGCGGTTGTAGACCGTCACGTCGAGCACGAAGTCGCCGAAGCCCTGTTTGAAGCCGAGTTCGTACATGGTCGTCTTCTGCGGTTCGAGGTCGGGATTGCCGAAAGGACCGTACGTGCCCGTGGTGCCGCCGACCTTGTAACCGAACTGGTCGAAGAGGTTGACGAACGAGGGGATCTGGAAGAAGATGCCGTACGAGAAATGCACCACGCCCTGCTCGGTGATCGGATAGGCGATGCCCAGACGCGGCGAGACCTGCGCCTTCGGCGACGTGCTCTTCCACCAGTACGTCTCACGCTCGGCCCGCGTGATGCGATTGTCGTCTCGCTCCTCGTCGTCGGTGATCTTCCCGTTGCCGTCGAGATCGTTGAACTGATTGACCTTCTTGAGCGGGTTGAAGATGTTCGGATCGGCAGGGTCGGCGGGGATGCGCGAGCGGGCGTCGAAGTAGTCGAAGCGCAGACCGGCATTCACGATGAAGCTCTCGAACTCGATCTTGTCCTGCACGTAGGCGCTCACGGTCACGGGCCGGACGTCCTTGAAGCTGTTGAACGCGGGCGACTCCTCGGGCGGGATGGCCGGCTCGAAGGGCTCGAGGCGGGAGCCGTTCTCGTCGGTCCTGGGGATGAGCCCGAACCCGGTGGCGCTCATCTCGTCGACCTTCACCTGGAAGCCGGTCTTGACGAGGTGATACCGCCCGAACTGGCTCGAAAGATCCCCTTTGACGAGGTACGTCCGCGTCTTCCGGGTAAAGCGCCCGAGCGCCGTGCCGCCGCGCGCGAAGCGGTTCGACCCCGTGACCACCGGCATGTACTGCCCGGAGCCGGGGATGACCTCGACCGAATCGGGCGGGCTGATGAGAAAATCGTTGTATCGCGGATCGAACGGGTCGTCGAAGGTCCAGTTTTCGAGCGTGCGGTTGAACGTGGCGACGGAAAGCGTATAGAAGGCGGTGGCGCTGAGCAGGTGGGTCAGCTTGAGCTTCGTGTCGAAGCCGTTGTCGGTGGTTTCGGGCCGCCCGTTCGGGGCCCAGCGCCAGAACTGCCCGCCGTCGCGTCCTTTGCTGAACGACCCCAGCCCGATCAGATTGAGGATGAGGCTGTTCGAAATCCGAAAACGCAGGTTGCCCTGCCAGCTGAACTTCTCGAACGTGTTGAGCGGCGTGAGCGACGAGTCGGCCGGCGTGCCGTCGGTGTTGAAGATGTCGGCCCCGTAGAGCCAGCCGTCGTTCGAGAAGTAGCGCCCGAGCACGAACAGCGTGGCGCGATCGGAGAAGAGAGGGCCTTCGAGCGAGAGCCGGCCGTTGTAATAATACGCGGGATCGACCGGGAGATACGCGTACGGATCGACGTCGCGGTACTGAATGCCGTCGACGGTGTAGCGTTCGGCCTCGACGCCGCGCACGTAGGCCTTGCCGCCGGCGCGCTCCCCGGCGACGAGATAGCTTCCGGTATAAAACTCCGCCGAGCCGCCGAAGTGATCGCCCCGTCCCTCTTTCGTGACCACGTTGATGACGCCGGACATGGCGTTGCCGAACTCGGCGTTGAACGTCCCGGAGATGACCTGAAGCTCCTGAATGCCGTCGTTCTCCACCTGAATGGCCGCCGAGCCGTCGTAGCTGTCGGTCACGGGCACGCCGTCGACCATGTACGTGATCTCGCTCGAGCGCCCGCCCCGGATGTGGAGGCCGCCGCGCGTGGTAATGCCCGCCTGCACGTCGAGCACCTGGCTCAGCTCGTTCACCGGCAAGCGGTCGATGGTCTCGCTCGTGACGCGCGCCTCCGCACTCGTGACGTCCTTGCGCACCCCCTCGGCCTCGGCGGTGACGACGATCTCCTCGCCCTCGATCACCTCTTCCGCCATCTGAAAATCGACGCGCGTGGTGAGATCGACGTTGACCTGCACGCCCGTCCTCCGCTCGGTGCGATAGCCGATGAAGGAGGCGACGATGGTATACGTGCCGGGCCGCACGCCGATGATGACGTACTCGCCGTCGAGGTTCGTCGCGGTGCCCTGCGTCGTGCCTTCGATCAACACGTTGACGCCGGGCAGCGGCTCGCCCGTCGCCGCGTCGGTCACGCGCCCGACGATCTTTCCGGTCTGCGCGAACGCGCCGGCCACCAACAGGCACGCCGGAAACAGCAATAGAATCGTCTTCAGAGTGCCTGACAAAACCTGTTTCGGAAAGTGAGCGGGAGCGAACCGTTTCGTCGCAAGGCGCGCGAAGCAGCCGCACCGCCGATACGGCGATGCCGCGGAACGCGGCGACGGCGCGGCGCAGCCACGCGCAACCCGAATGGAAGGTTTGTCTGGTGCTCCTGGGCCTCTTCGCATAGGGTTCCCGTCCGGGTCGTCTTCAAAAAGGGTCAAAAGGAGGTCTTTTTCGTTTCGAAGGCCTTCGCCACGCCGGCGGCGGCTTCTCGGTGAAGCACGACCTCGTAGCGCTCGCGAAGGGCATCGACGTGCGCGCGGAAGCGACGGCGCTCGAAACGCTCCCGCAGCCGGCGCTCGATCTCGGGCCGCGCCTCCTCGAACGAAGCCGGCCGCGCCGGCCGCCGCGCGCCGACCTTCAGCAAGACGTACCGCCCCGCCACTTCGAGCGGGCCGAGCACCGCGCCCTCGGGCGCGTCGAACACGGGACCGGCCAGCGCGCCGAGTTGGTCCGGCGTGACGAAGCC
>JALSSK010000079.1 GCA_026984335.1 Rhodothermales bacterium | reverse complement strand
GTCGTCGTCATCGTCAGAGATACCGTCGTCGTCGGAGCCGTCGTCGTCGTCATCGTCAGAGATACCGTCGTCGTCGGAGCCGTCGTCGTCGGAGCCGCTCTCCGCAGCGCCCTCGCCGCGCACATGGCGGACGAGCACGCTGCCGAAGAGAACCGAGGAACCTTCGTGCGTGACGTACAGATCGCCTTCGCCGGAGACGAGCACGATGCCGTTCCAGCGCGCATTGGCCTGCATATCGAAATCGCCATTCACGACGAGCATACCGTAGCCCGACATGTTTCCGGTGAGCGTCGCGCTGCCGTTGACCACCACGATCGTCGGATAGTCGGCCGTGCCGAAGCCTTCATTCGTCGAGAAAACCTGATCGCCGTCGTACGTTTCGTCGGCATTGGCCACGGCTTCCTCATAGAGTTGGTCGAGGTCGACCGGGATCGTAGCGTTGATGACATTGTCCTGGTTGGTCAGGCCGCGCACCCGTTCTTCAAGACCATTAGCGAGGGGTTGGGTGAAGGACTCCATGACGTCGTTCGTCCGCGTCCAGATGCCGCCGACGGGCGTGCCCCATCCGCTCCCTTCGGGGATGTTCTCGGTCTCGCTGGTCGGTCGGGTGTCTTTCCCGCTGATGAGGAAGTCCGTCCCATTGAAGTTGACTTCGGCGGTGTCGGAGTCCACCACGACCGCCGAGGGGAGAGAGCTCAGGCGCGTGAGCTTGGCCTGGGCGGTGTACGAAGCGTCGCCGTAAGTGCCGGTGGCGGAAACCACCACGGGGCCGGCGGAAGACCCGCTGGCATAGGCATCGAAGGAACCGCCCATATACCCCGAGACGTCGTTCTGGGGACGCTCGGTGTCGTATTCCCGGCGCACCTTGCTGGTCACCGCGTTCATGGCTGAATTCGCGATTTCACGGGCGAGAACCTCTTCTTCATAGTTCGCGCTGATCTGCGTCGTTTCGAAAGACGATCGCTGCACACCGATCATCATCGACGTCAGCATCAGCGTCGCTGCTGCAGATAGAATGAGTGCAAGTTTTCCCATGGTTTTTTACCGTCTGGTGCGCAGGGATATCAGCGCTTTGGTTTTACAAAGAGCTTGTATGATGCGTTTGATTTCGTCGGTGAATCAAAGGTTGGCCGGGGTAAAGGTCCTTGACCAGTTCGATGCCTTGAGAAACCCTTTTTCGGCGCTGAAGGGAGGGATTACCGAATAGCGAACGTGGATCATTTTGGCTTCTTCCGGCGAGCTCACGGGGTCGCCTTCCACATTGAGCAACTCGACGACGAATTCGCTCATCCGGGCAGGACTGCGCCCCGAGATCGTTCCGTTGACGATCCGCCGGACCTCAAAGAGCGGGATCTCCTCACCATCCAGCTCCAGTGTGTCGGTCGGGATTTCCGTGTACCGCACCACCGAGAGCGCCGTATCGTCGGGGTCGAGGAGCATCAGGAACTCGATGGTGGTTTCGGTGACCTCGTTGAAGACCGAGGTGCCCGCCGGAACGCCGAGTCCGATATTCTTGAAATCGAACTCGATCATCTCGGACATCTCCAGGATTTGACGTTTGGAGGCATAATAGCTGGTTTGATCCACCACGGCTTCACTCGTGCGAAACTGCGAAACGGCGAGAATCAGGATTACCGTTCCGCCGATCATGGTTGCCGTAATATGATCGAGTAGTACTTGCATAAACCTTCTTCAGGGGTGAAAGCAAACGAGCTTCGGTCGGTGAAAAATCACGGGTATGAGTACACTCGGTTCAGCGTGATGGGCTGCTCAAGACTGGGATGGGAAACCGTCAGGACGACTTCTTTGGAGAATGTCGGTGTGTTCGAAACCTGAGTAATGTCGTCTTCATCCACGTAATGCACTTCGATTTCCACGGTGAAGCCCATGTCTTCGTAATCCGAGACGTAGATGTAGGGCTGGATCTCGTTGAAGTCATCGATGTCTTCGGCCTGCTCGTATAAGCCGCCCGTCGTGAACGGCAGCGGCGTCAGGTCATCGACGTTGGAGACGAAGCCCGTAGCCGTTGCCTCGTCGAAGGGCTTCGAGCCGATGTAATCGAGGATGTCCAGAGCTGCTCCGGTGGCGATGGTCTCAATCTCGTTGTCAACCATCGTCACGCGCGCGTTCAGGATCGAGCGCTGGTTGACCAGCGAAATCTGCATCGTGATGAGCAGGGCCACCAGGGCCAGAAGCGTTTGCGACATAACGGTTCGTCTCTGTGCGTTTTGCGTTTCTCCGGGCGCCGGACCCGGAGGCGTGGAAACCAAACAGTGAGAGCTGTCGAAAGGTGTATCGGCAAACGGAAAAAAATCTTAAATCACCCGGAAGAGCCGCGCGGGTGGAAAGAGAAGGGGGCCACGCTTGCGCTTCGGGGGGCGGAGAGGGGGGCCGGCGTCGAAGGGAGATGCGGAGCCGGCGCTACAAGGGCGCGTCGTCCGAGGGGAGGTCGTCGAGGAGACATTGCAAGATCGCGACGTCGATCCACCGGCCCTCATGAAAGCCGATCTCTCGCTGAATACCGACGCGTTCGAAGCCGAATTTCCGGTGGAGGGAGAGGCTGGCTTCGTTTTCGGCCCAGATTTTTGCCACCACGTGGTGATAGCCGTAGGATCGGCATCGGGTCATGAGCGCGGCCTGGAGGCGAGTGCCGCACCCGCGACCGCGGTGGTCTCTGCTCACATAGACCGAAGTCTCGCAGCAGAAACGATAGCCGGGTCGGGAACTGTAGCGCTTGAGGATGCCCCAGCCGACGACCTCTCCCGCTTCGCTCAGGACGAGGAGCGTCTCGCGGTCGTTGAAGCGCGCCATCCAGCCGAGCACATCGCGGGCAGTGTGCGGCGCCTGGTCCATCGTGCTGTCGCCGGCGGCGATGGACTCGTTGTAAATGGCGGCGATGGCGGCAGCGTCTTCGGGGCGGGCGTCGCGGATGGGCACGGTCGGGCTCTTTTCACCGGGGGTTCGAAAACAATATACGAACCGGGGCGGTGAGGCTGGACGCGCCGGCGCGTCTCAGCTGCCCGGGAGGACCGCGCGGAGGGCGGCCTCGGCGTTGATCATGCGACCGACGCGGTCCGAGGCGGCGAGCGTGCTTCCGGTCTCGTGAAGGAGGGCGTAGATCGCCTCGGCGGAGAGGTCGGGGTCGAGCGCGCGCAGGACCCCGATGAGCCCGGCGACCATCGGCGTGGACATGGACGTGCCGCTGAGCGAGACGTACCGGTCGTTCGGCTGGAGCGAGAGGATGTTGACGCCCGGCGCGGCGAGGGGGCGGGCCAGGCTCGTATTCGTGTTCGAGAACCGCGCCTTCTCCAACTGCTCGTCTACGGCGGCCACCGTGATGACGCCTTCGACGTTCGAGGGCATGTGATAGCGGGCATCTTCGTCCGAGTTGCCGGCCGACGTGACGACGACGGCGCCCTGCGCCTGTGCGAACGTGATGGCTTCGACGATCACCTTCGGCGGGACGGGGGAACGATCGCCGAGGGACATCGAGATGACGTCGGCCCCGTCGCGGGCGGCGTCGATGACGGCCTGCGCGATCCTCTCGAGCGTGCCCATGCCGTTGGCGTTGAGCGCCCGGTAGCCGGTCACCTCGATGAAGCGTCCCTCCCAGT
This sequence comes from Rhodothermales bacterium, assembly GCA_026984335.1. Taxonomy (GTDB): domain Bacteria; phylum Bacteroidota; class Rhodothermia; order Rhodothermales; family ISCAR-4553; genus JALSSK01. The sequence continues at coordinate 921 of JALSSK010000079.1, read as the reverse complement.
TGAGGGAGGCCACGCCCACGCCGTTGTTCGTGACGGCTCCGGCGATGCCCGCGCAGTGGGTGCCGTGCCCGTGCTCGTCGGATGCGCCGGGGCTGCTTCGGAAGACGTCGCCCACGTCCTCGTGCCCGGCATCGACGCCCGTATCCACGATGGCGACGACGGCCTTGCGCACGGGCTCGAGGTCGCGGAGCAGGGCGTGCGCTTCATGGGCGTGGATCGCGTCGAGGCTCCATTGCCGGGCCACGAGCGGGTCGTTTTCGAGCACGCTCTCCTCCCGGGCCGCCGGGCCTTCCGCCTCCGGCATGGGCTCCAACCGGATCACACGGTTGAGCTCGACGTGGTCCACGTTCTCCCGGTCGCGACGGAGGGCGTCCATGAGCGGGGCGAACGTCGAGGGGTCGCCGAAGACGAGGTACGTCTGCGCCAGGTCCTCGTCCAGGGCGCGGGTGAGCTTCGGGAAGGCACGCTCGTAGCGGGCTCCGTATTGCCGGAGCACGGGCGCGATCTCTTCGATGTCGTCGTCCGGGCCGAGCTCGATCAGGAAAGACTCCGCCTCCGTTGCGGCATCGACGCCGAGCAGGCGTTCGGCGCCGAAGAGCAGACCGGCAAGGCCGAGTGTGAGCAAGCCGAGGGCGAAGAACGGCTTGGCCGTCGCGCGCCGGAGCGCCGACAGACCCGCCGCCAGCAGCAATCCGACGCCCACTTCGGCGGCCAGCGTCGTGGCCGAGTGGAGCAGGCTCGCGCCCGAGAACAGGTGCACGAGCACCGCACCGGCGAAGAGGCCGATGCCCGCCAACGCAACCAGCGGCTTACGCTCGCGGCGCGAGGCATCCCAGGCGATGAGCAGGAACGCGGCGGCTGTGAGAAGGGCGGAGACGTGCATCGGCGTAGGGGGCTGAGGGCGCGCGATCAGGCGAACCC
>JALSSK010000078.1 GCA_026984335.1 Rhodothermales bacterium | reverse complement strand
GTCCATGCCGTCGCGGTTGTCCTCGCCGTTGGCCTCGTTGTGTTTTCGGTTATACGAGACCAGGTCATTCATCGTGAAGCCGTCGTGGCAGGTCACGAAGTTGATCGAGCGGTTGGGGTCGCGGTCTTTTTCCCGGAAGATGTCGGGGCTTCCGGAGACGCGGGCGGCCATCCTGCCGGCCATCCCCTCATCGCCCCGGACGAAGCGCCGCACGTCGTCGCGGAACGGCCCGTTCCACTCGGCCCACCGGTGCCCGACGAACGAGCCGACCTGATACAGCCCCCCGGCGTCCCACGCCTCGGCGATGATCTTTGTCCCGGCCAGCACCGGGTCGGACTCGATGGACCACAGGATCGGCGGGTTTTCGAGCGGCTTCCCGTCCTCGTCGCGCGCGAGCACCGAAGCCAGGTCGAAGCGGAAGCCGTCCACGTGCATCTCGATCACCCAGTACCGCAGGCATTCCCGGATGAGCCGCCGCACGATGGAGTGGTTGGCATTGAAGGTGTTGCCCGTGCCGGTATAGTTGGCATAATACCGGAGGTCCGGCATGAGATGATAGTACGTCAGGTTTTCGAAACCGCGAAAGCAGAGCGTCGGTCCCCGGTGATCGCCCTCGGCGGTGTGGTTGAAGACCACGTCGAGGATGACCTCGATGCCGGCGGCGTGGAGCGCCTTCACCATGTCCCGGAACTCATCGACGGGGCCGAGCGCACCGCCGCAGGAGCTGTATCCGCAATGCGGGGCGAAAAAGCCGATGGGATTGTATCCCCAGTAGTTCTTCAGCGGCGGCGGCACGTCCTGCTCGTCGAATTGCTGCACGGGCATGAGTTCCACCGCCGTGACGCCGAGAGATTGCAGATACGGGATTTTCTCGACGAGCCCCGCATACGTGCCGCGCCGTTCGGGCGCGACGCCGGAGCTTGGATGCCGGGTGAAGCCGGCCACGTGCATCTCATAGATGACCGTGTTCGCATACGGGCGGCTGAGCGGCTCGTCGCCTTCCCAGTCATACCCCTCGGGGTCCACGACGACGCTCTTCATGGCGTGCGCGCAGTTGTCGCCGGGGCGGATGGCCGCCTCCCGTTCGTAATGCTTGCCCACGCATATGGTGCGCGCGTAGGGGTCGAGGAGCAGCTTCGTCCCGTCGAAGCGATAGCCGAGTTCCGGGCGATAGGGGCCGTAGACGCGAAAGCCGTAGAACTGTCCGGCTTCGACGCCCGGCACGAAGACGTGCCAGTAATAGTACGTCTTGTTGACCTTCGGATCGAGGCGGATGACGCGGCTCGGGTGCCCGTCGTCCACGTCGTCGAAGAAGAGCAGTTCGACGGCCGTGGCGTGCTTCGAATGGACGGAAAAGTTCACGCCGCCGTCGCGAACGGTCGCGCCGAGGGGATAGGCTTTGCCGGGCAAGACGTCGGAAGGCATCGCGTGAAGGGGCCTTGGGGGGACGAAAACGACGCCGCAAGGTAGGGCCCCGCCGAAACCGAAGCCACCGTTGGCGCCCCGGGCGTCTTTTTTTCGCAGCGCCCGTCGTCCGGAGACGCCCCGGGCGGGCAGATGGTTCGGTGATGTCGTACTTTGCGGCAGGCTTTCACCCGACTCTTTTCGCCATGCCGACCCGCGCCACCTATCGCACCCTCACCTCCGGCGGCCTCGACCGTCGGCACACCGCCCTCCGGCTCTGGCGCAAGGCCAAACGCCTGGGCACGTGGAACCCGGACGACTTCGACCTCGGACGGGACGCCGAAGACTGGCGGGGCCTCGCGCCGCCCGAGCGCGACATGCTCATGCAACTGGCGGCGCTCTTCATGGCCGGCGAGGAGGCCGTCACGCGCGACCTCTTGCCGCTGCTTCGGGCCGTCGTCGAAGACGGCTATCTCGAAGACGAAATCTACCTGACCTCTTTCCTCTGGGAGGAGGCCAAGCACGTCGATCTCTTCGACCGCTTCTTCGCCGAGGTGGCGGGCGGGCACGAGGACCTCCATCACTACCAGGGCGACCACTACCGCCGCCTCTTCGGCCATGAGCTGCCGCGCGCCATGAACCGGCTGTACACCGACGCCTCGCCCACGGCACAGGCCGAGGCGTCGGTGGTGTACCACATGATCGTCGAGGGGGTGCTGGCCGAGACGGGATACCATAGCTGGTACACCATCCTCCACCGGCGAGGCATCATGCCCGGCATGCGAGAGGGCATCGAACACGTGCAACGGGACGAAGGCCGCCACATCCGGTATGGCGTCTACCTCCTCGCCCGCCTCATCGCCGCGCACGGCGACGCGGTGTGGCAGGCCATCCAGGCCAAAATGACCGCGCTTATGCCCGTGGCGGTGGGCGTCTTCGTCGAGGGCTTCGAACGCCTCGAGCGCGTGCACGGACACATCCCCTTCGGCCTCGACCCGGAAGAATTCGCCGAATATGCGATGAGCCAGTTTCAAAAACGGCTCGTCCGCCTCGAGAAGGCGCGTCGCCAGACCCTCGACGAGGTGCTCTACCGGGAGCCTGCCCCCGATCCCGACGTTCAAAACCAGGGATGACCATCAACCGAGTGTAGTATGGAAACGACCACACAGGCCCCTGCCCCCGCCGACGGCCTCTCCTCAGAATTGGCGTCGGAGATCCGGCGCATCTTCGAACTCCAGAAAGGCAGCCTCCAGCGCCTCCGAAACACCAGCGCCGACGAGCGCATCGCCAAGCTCAAGCGGTTCCGCAAGACGATCCTCGCCCACCGGCAGGACCTCCGCGACGCCCTCTTCGCCGACTTCCACAAAGCGCCCGAAGAGGTGGATCTGACCGAGATCGGGACGGTGCTCGTGGAGATCAAGCACACCATCGAGCACCTCGGAAAGTGGATGCGTCCGAAGAAGGTCCGCACGCCGCTGACGTTGCTCGGCACCTCCTCCGAGATCCGGTATGAGCCGAAGGGACGCGGGCTGATCATCTCGCCGTGGAACTACCCGGTGAACCTGACCTTCGGCCCGCTCGTGGGCGCGGTGGCGGCCGGATGCACGGCCGTCATCAAACCGTCCGAATACTGCCCGGAGACGACGCGGCTCATGAAGGCGATCCTCGCCGAGGTTTTCCCCGAGGACGAGGCGGCGCTCTTCGAGGGCGACCACCGGGTGGCGCAGGCCCTGCTCGAACTTCCCTTCGACCACATCTATTTCACCGGAAGCACCGAGGTCGGCAAGATCGTCATGCGCGCCGCCGCCGAGCACCTCGCCTCCGTCACGCTCGAACTCGGCGGCAAATCGCCCACGATCCTCGACGAGACGGCGGACGTCCGGGAGGCGGCGGCGAAGATCGCCTACGGCAAGTTCACGAACAAGGGGCAGACGTGCATCGCGCCGGACTACGTGTACGTCCACGAGTCGATCCACGACGCTTTCGTGGAAGCGCTTCGGGAGAAGATCCACGCTTTTTACGGCGAGAGCGCCGAGGCGCGGGCCGCCAGCGCGGACTATGCGCGCATCATCAGCGACCGGCACCACGCGCGGCTGACGGGGATGTACGAGGAGGCCATCGAGAAGGGCGCCACCGCCGTCACGGGCGGGACGAGCCGCTCCGAAGAGCGCTTCATCGACCCGACCGTGCTCACCGACGTGCCGCCCGAAGCGCAGGTCATGCGCGAGGAGATCTTCGGCCCGGTGCTGCCCGTGCTCAAGTTTCGCACGCTCGACGAGGTCGTCGCCGCGCTCAACGATCACGAGCGACCGCTCGCGCTGTACATCTTCAGCCACAACGACCGAAACATCGAGTACCTCCTCAGCCACACTACGGCGGGCGGCACGTGCATCAACGACACCCTGCTCCACTTCATGCACCCCGAGCTCCCCTTCGGCGGCGTCGGCACGAGCGGCATGGGACAGGCGCACGGCTACCACAATTTCCTCGCCTTCACGAACGAGCGGCCCGTCCTCCGGCAAAAGCTCAAAAACGGCCCGTTCAAACACTTTTACCCGCCGTACACGAAGACGACCCGAACATTGATCAACGCGATGTTCAAGCTCCTCGGAGCATGAACCGGAGGCGCGTCCGGCGCGCCCTCGCTCTTTCCCACACACAACCCCACACACCCTTGTCCGACTTCCAGAACCGGAACATCCTCATCACGGGCGCGGCGAGCGGCATCGGCCGGCTCATGGCGCTCGGCTTCGCCCGCGGCGGCGCGAACGTCATCGCATGGGACGTGAACGCGGCGGGCCTCACGGCGCTCGAAGACGAGCTCGGCGTCTTTCCCGGCACGCACGGCACGTTCGTGTGCGACCTCACCGACCGCGCGGCCGTCTATGCGACCGCCGACGCCGTCCTCGAAGCCTACGGGCACATCGACGTTCTCGTCAACAACGCGGGCATCGTCTCCGGGCGACCGCTCCTCGAGATCCCGGACGAACACATCGAGCGGACCTTCGCCGTCAACACGCTGGCCCTCTTCTGGACGACGAAAGCCTTTTTGCCGGGCATGATCGCGCACGGCGACGGGCACGTGGTCACCATCGCCTCGGCGGGCGGGCTCGTCGGCACGGCGCGCATGACGGACT
>JALSSK010000077.1 GCA_026984335.1 Rhodothermales bacterium | reverse complement strand
CCTCCCGCAGCGCCGAGATCGCGCCACGCCGCTTCGTGAATCGGTTTCGGGACATGTGAGCGCGCCTTCCAAACGGACGGCAAAACCCCGGGGGCGCAAAGGCGTTGTCGTATATTCCAACCCTCGACCCCCCCTTTCTCCGAAGCGCAGGTTTGATGTATTTAAAGAAGAAGCAACTCGCCCTCCTCGTCCTGGCCCTGACCCTCATCCTCGCGACAAAGTTTTCCCTCTGGCCTATGCTCCGTGCCTCGCCTCCGGTCGTGCATCCGTCCGCCGAGCGCACGCTGGATCCGGACGTGGCGGCGCTCGTGGCGGCGAAGGTGGCGCGGGCCGAGAAGCACCCGCGTGAAGCCTCGGCCCACGGCGACCTCGGGCTGGTCTACGAGGCGAACCTGCTCTGGGAGGAAGCGCGGGACAGCTACGCCGAGGCGGTGCGGCTGGCGCCGGACGACCCGGGGTGGCGGCTGCACCTGGCCATCGCCACCCGGCAGGCCGGCGACTTCGAAGGCGCGCTGACGATGCTCCGGACGCTCGCCGAGCAGTATCCGGACGACGCCGCCGTACAGCAACGGCTGGGGGAGGCCTTGCTCGAACACGGCGACTTCGCCGAGGCCGAGGCGGCCTTCCGCCGGGTCATCGCGCGCTCGCCGGAGCGGCCGCACGGCTACGCCGGCCTCGGCGACGCGCTCCTTCAGCAGGACCGACCCGCCGAAGCGGCGGAGGCGCTCGAACGAGCCGTGGCGATGGCCCCCGACTACCGGGCCGCGCACTATCTCCTCGGCCAGGCCTATCAGCGCATGAACCGGCCGGAAGAGGCCGCGCGCGAACGTTCCCTCGGCGTCGATGCCGGACGCGCCTACCTCCCCGATGCGCTCACCGACCGCGTGCGCGCCTATGCCGTCAACCTCACGGCGCGGCTGCAACGGGCCGGAGAATATCTGAATGCGGGAAACCCAAAGAAAGCCGTCGAATTGCTCACGAAAGCGTACAAGACCCATCCCGAGAACGTGGACGTCATCAACAACCTCGCCGTCGCGCTTCTGCGGATGAGACGGACGGACGAAGCCCGACGGCTCCTCGAACGCGCCCGCACCCTCGACGACGCCCGCTTCTCGACGTATCTCAACCTGTCCTCGTGGGCCATGCAGGCCGGGCGCCCGGAACAGGCCCTCGCCTTCGCCGACTCGGCCCTGGCGCGCGCCCCCACACATCCGCAGGCGCTCTTCGCCCGGGGACAGACGTTGGCCCGGCTCGGACGGCTCCCGGAGGCCCTCGACGCCCTCGCCGAAACCCTCCGCCGCGATCCGACGAAAACCGAAGCGCACGCCCTCTCCGGCGACCTGCTCTTCCGTCTCAAACGATACGAAGAAGCCGAAACGCAGTACCGAGAAGCCCTCCGCCTCGACCCGAACATGTTTCCCGCCGAGGTCGGCCTCGCCCGCATCGCGTGGGTGCAGGGACGCCCCGAGGAGGCTCGCGCGGCGCTCGCGCGCGCCCGGACGCTCGCCCCGGATCATCCCATCATCGCCCGGCTGAGCCGTCAGTTTCAGGAGTCGCCATGAGGCCCCGCCCGCCTGCTCGCCTCCCTCTTCGCATACGCTCGAAGCATCCGCGCTCCCTTTTCTTCATGACGATACGCCGCCCGTTCCTTCTGCCGTACGCCGGGGCGCTCCTGGCCTTGCTCACCGGATGTGCGGGCGAACCCCGCTCCGCGCCCGACGGCTCCGCCGCCGCAAAAACCGAAGCGCCGTGGTTCGACGAAGTCGCCGCCGAGGCCGGGATCGACTTCACGCACCTCCGCGCCCTCCACCCCCGCCTGTGGTTCCCCGAGATCATGTCGGGCGGGGGCGGGTGGATCGACTATGACGGCGACGGCGACCTCGACCTGTACCTCGTGCAGGGCGGCGAACTCGACCCCGAAGCGCCCGAGCATCCCGGCAACCGCCTCTTCCGCAACGACGGCGGCGTGTTCACGGACGTCACACGCGAGGCGGGCGTGGGCGACGGAGGCTACGGCATGGGCTGCGCCGTGGGCGACTATGACGGCGACGGCGACCTCGACCTCTACGTCACGAACGTCGGACCGAACGTCCTCTACCGAAACGACGGCGACGGCACGTTCACCGACGTGACGGACCCCGCAGGCGTCGGGCATCCCGGATGGGGCACGAGCGCCGCCTTCCTCGACTATGACGACGACGGACGCCTCGACCTCTACGTCGTCAACTACGTGGACTGGTCGCCCGAACAGGAGATCGCCTGCTTTGCCGGAGGAAACGAGCGCGACTATTGCCAGCCCGCCAACTATCAGGCCCCCGCCACCGATGCGCTCTTTCACAACGAGGGCGACGGCTCCTTCGCCGAGGTCACCCGCGACGCCGGCATCGCCCGCGCACGCGGCAACGGCCTCGGCGTGACCACGGGCGACTTCGACGGCGACGGACGCCTCGACCTCTACGTCACGAACGACGGCAACCCCAACCAGCTCTGGATCAACCGGGGCGACGGCTCCTTCGAAGACCGCGCCCTCGTCGCCGGAAACGCCGTCAACCGGCAGGGCATGGCCGAGGCCGGCATGGGCGTGGCCGCCGTGGACATCGACCACGACGGCGACCTCGACCTGTTCATGACCCACCTCCGCGACGAGACGAACACCTTCTACCTCAACAACGGCGGCGTCTTCGAGGATGCCACCATCCGGACCGGCCTCGCCGCTCCAAGCATCAGCTACACCGGCTTCGGCGTCGGCTTCGCCGACTTCGACCACGACGGCCTCCTCGACCTCTACGTGGCCAACGGACGCGTGGGCAAGTCCCTGGCCCCCCTCGGCGACGATCCGTTCGGAGAACCGAATCAGCTTTTCCGGGGCAAGGGCCACGGGCGCTTCGAAGAGGTGTCGCCGCCGGGTGGAACCGCCGAGACGTTCATCGAGACCAGCCGCGCCGCCGCTTTCGGCGACTACGACAACGACGGAGACGTGGATATCGCCGTGGTGAACAACGGCGGGCGCGTGCGGCTGCTCCGCAACCGGGCGGGGGACGGCGGGCGATGGGCCGCCTTCCGCGTGCTCGACGCCTCGGGCCGCGACGCCGTCGGCGCCATGGTCCGGATCTCGGCGAACGGCCGCACGCAGTGGCGCGCCGTCGCGACGGCATATAGCTATCAGGCCTCAAACGACCCGCGCGTCCACTTCGGCCTCGCGGGCGCGGACCGGATCGACGAGGCGCTGGTGGTGTGGCCGGGTGGAGCGCGGGAGCGCTTCGGGCCCTTCACCGCCGGCAAGGTGGACACGCTTCGGCAAGGTCGCGGCGTCCCCGCCGCGCCGTGATCGCGGAAAAGCTATTTGACGAGCATCATCGGGCGTGTCCGTACGAAGCCCGGCGCTTCCATCCGGTACACGTACATCCCGGAAGGGACCGGCGCGCCGCCCGCGTCCCGACCGTCCCACGTCGCCCGGTAGACGCCGGCGGGCTTCACCTCCGAGACGAGCACGGCCACCTCGCGCCCGAGCACGTCGTACACGGCCAGGCGCACCGGCCCGTCCACGCCCACCTCGTACGCAATCACCGTCTCCGGATTGAACGGGTTGGGATAGTTCTCCGCGAGGCGGAAGCGGCGCGGCCTTTCCGGCGAACCGCTCCGAGCTGCCTCCCACGGGCCGCCCCACGCCTCGTCTCCCGCCACGTCGCCCCCTTTCGCCGCCGCCTTCTCGAAGGCAAACGCATCGCTTTGCGCCGCGATGGGGAAAGAGCCGGCCTGTGCCGTGAGCGTGTAGGTGCCGCCCGGGATGCCGCCCGGCACGGTCTGCGTCAGGGTCTTGCTCCACCGCCCGTTCACCGCCAGCGTCACCGGCGCCGGGCCGCGCGTCACATTCACCCCCGGCCCGCTGATCGTGATCCACACGTCGAGGACCCGGGTCGTCGCCGTATGGTTTTCGAGGGTGAGTGTATAGACGATGCTCCCTCCGCCGGCGGCGATCTCGACGGGCCACACCGACGGCGTCGCCGTCACGCGCACGCCCTCTTCCACTACGCGCAGACGCTGATCGGCGCTCACGTCCGTGAGGGTCTGCACGATGCCCGAAGGCCACCGGATCTCCAGCTCGTCCACCGTCGTGTTCGCTCCGAGGCCGAAATACGCCGCCAGGTCGTCGCCGCCGCCGAGGCTGCTTCCGCTCCGGGTCTCGCGGATCTGCTCACGTCCGTCCGGCGTGCGGAGCGTCAGGCGCGCGCCGATGCCGTCCCGGTTGCCGGCCGTCCCTTCGAGTTCGACGATGAGCCAGTGGTTGCCCCCGTCGTAGTCGTTGCGCCACAGCCGGGTGATCTCGCCGTAATTGACGACGAACAGATCCGGATCGCCGTCCTGGTCGTAGTCGCCGAAGACGGGGGAGCGACCCGTCAGCGTGTCGGCCAAGCCGACGGCGTCGGAGAGGTCGGTGAACGTGCCGTCGCCGTTGTTCCGGTAAAAACGATCGGGCTGGGGCCGGTATTCGTCCGTCGAGCCCGAGATCGTTCCGGCCACGAAGAAGAGGTCCTCCCATCCGTCGAGGTCGGCATC
>JALSSK010000076.1 GCA_026984335.1 Rhodothermales bacterium | reverse complement strand
CGGAGCCGAGAGGAGCCGCACGAGCCCTTCCCCCTCACAGGGGGAAGTACCCCGGAGGGGGGATGGGGGTATGTTTGCCGAATCCATCGCACCTCCGCTCAAGGGAGCGGTGTCGTTTGCGTATCTCGTGTTCCCGGGGTGGTGTGCCTGTCGAATACCACTTCGGGTTTACTGGTTGTTTTTCAGCCGGGCGATGCGGCCGTCGGGGCCGACGGCCCACGCGGCGTCCGGGCCGAGGGCGGCGACGCTCCAGTAGTTTTCGCTGTCGATGCGGGTCCACGTCCGGCCGTTGTCCGTGGAGAACGCCGAGCCGTCCGGGCCGACGGCGAGGAGGGTGGGCGTGGCCGTGCCGGGGACGTACGCCGCGCCGAAGACGGCGCCCCGAAGCGGGGCCGCGCCGCCGGGCGTCCACGTCGCGCCGCCGTCGTCGGTGGTGGCGACGGTGCGGGTCAGGAGGGTGTCGCGCCGGGCGTAGTCGCCGCCGAGGGCCGCGCCGTGGCGGGCGTCGCGGAAGGCGAGGCTGTAGATGCCCGAGGACGGCGTGTCGCTCACGATCGGCGTCTCGGCGACGGTCCACGTGCGGCCGTAGTCGGCGCTGTGGAAGACGCGGGCCGCCGCGCCGGAGGCCCCGGTTCCGACCCACACGTGCCCGCCGGGCCGGGTGACGACGCACGTCCCGCTCGCGGCGAACGCGCCCTCGCCGGGGAGGGCCGGGGGAAGCGTCTCGGTCGGGAGGCGCGTCCACGTCGCGCCGTCTTCGGTGACGAGGAGGTACAACCGCCCCTCGATGCTGTCGGAGAAGGCGAGGCCGTGCGCGGCGTCCCAGAAGTCGAAGCAGTCGAAGAAGCCTTCCGGCTCGGGGTTGATGAAGAGGAGCGTCCACGTCGCGCCGCCGTCGGTGGTGCGGTAGATGCGGGAGGCCGCGCCCGGCCCGGCGCTGAGCAGGTACGCCGTGCGCGCATCGACGCCGTGCACGTCGCGGAACTCGAGCGTGTCGGCTCCGGGGACGATGCCGCGGCGCCACGTGGCGCCGCCGTCGGTGGTGACCACATACGTGCCGCCCGTGCCGCCGGCCCACACCACGTTCGCATCCACGATGCTCACGGCCTGCAGGCGCGCCTCCGTGCCGCTCACCTGCGGCTCCCACACCGGGTTCGTGAGCGCCGCCGGCGGTTCCGCCCCGCATCCGGCGGCGGCGAGCAAAAGGACGAGGACGAGCGGAGAGCAGCGGAGGGTCATGGCCGGAAGCGGTTTGGTGAACGGACACGCCGTGATGATACGATGCGCCACACCCGCGCGCTAGCCCTCCCCTTCCTCCGGCGGCCTGAGATAAGGCAGCAACGGCGCGAGCAGGGCTTCGTCTATGGTGATTCCGCCCTCATTGCAGGCGTTCTGATACATCTCGACAAGAATGCGCATCAAGTCGCCAAAGGCGGCGGGTATTCTGAGGAAATACGGCGTGAGGGTGCGAATGCCTTCGGCGAACGCTTCGGCGGCGGCGGGCCAATCTTCACCGGAGACATGAACCGACCCGAGCGCGCCGAAAGGCATCGCGAGGTCGGGGGGGAAAGACGTCGGGGAGGACACGGAGCCGTTTGCCGTTCGAGAACATCGGCATCGGGCCGAACCGCGCGCTTTGCGAGAGGACGGAGGGGGGCTGCGCACGGAAGCGGAGTGGGACGCCTGCCGGAGCCGCCTCCGTTCGGTGGGGCCCTCGGAGCGTCCGGGCGGTCATCCCGAAGGGCGGCGGGGCAGCGTCTCGCGCATGACCGACAGCGCCACGGCGCCGGAGCAGGCCGTCAGCGCGCCGACGACGCCGATGGCCCACGTCAGCCCGAGCGCGTCGGCGACGAAGCCCGCCAGCAGCGCGCCCACCACGTAGCCGCCGTCGCGCCAGAGCCGGTAGACGCCGATGGCCGAGCCGCGCCACGACGGGTGGGCGACGTCCCCGATGGCCGCCAGCAGGGTCGGGTAAACCATCGCCGTGCCCGCCCCGAGCAGGATCATCGCCGAAGCCATCAGGCCGAAGGCCTTCCCGAGCATGAGGAGCACGATCCCGACGGCCTGCACCCACATGCCCGCCACGATCAGCGGCTTGCGTCCGATGCGGTCGGACCACGCGCCGGTCCCCATCTGCCCGAGCCCCCACACCGCCGGATAGAGCGCCGCCAGCATGCCGATCTCGTCGAGGGAAAGCCCGGCGGCGGCAAAATAGAGGGGAAACAGCCCCCAGGCCATGCCGTCGTTGAGGTTGTTGACCAGCCCGGCCTGGCTCACGCCGAAGAGCGTGCGGTCCCGCCAGCTCGTGCGGAGAAACACCGTGCCGAACGACGGCGGGGCGGCCCGTGTCTCCGCGCGCTCTTCCTCCCACGAGGCGGCTTCGTGACGGGCGTGCCCGTGGGTCTCGCGCACGGCGAAGAGCGCCAGCGCCAGGCCCGCCAGCGCGAACACGACGCCGAGATAGAACGGCTGGGGACGCAGCCCGTAGACGGCCGCGACGTAGCCCGAGGCAAGCGCCGCCAGCGAGACGGCCAGGTAACCGGCGGCCTCGTTCAGGCCCATCGCCAGCCCCCGCCGGCGCGCGCCGACGAGGTCGATCTTCATGACCACCGTCATCGACCAGGCCAGCCCCTGATTGACGCCGAGCAGGACGTTCGCCCACACGATCCACGACCAACTCGGCGCGAACATAACGAGGAAGGGCACCGGCAGCCCGGCCACCCAGCCCGCCACCAGCACGCGCTTGCGTCCGTAGCGGTCGCCGAGACGCCCGGCGAAGACGTTCGCGAGCGCCTTCGCCAGCCCGAACGAAGCGATGAACGACAGGATGGCCGCCCGCGACGCCAGCCCGAACTCCTCCTCGGCGAGCAGCGGGAGCACCACGCGTTCCAGCCCCACCATCGCGCCCACGAACGCATTGACCACCACGAGCACGGCAAACTGCCGCCAGTTCTCCCGAAGTCCCAGCCGGATGTCGGTCATGTCAATGGTTTTTTCGATTCAAAAAAAGCGGCTCAGCGCCTGCCGCACAGCACGACGAAGCCGCCCTCGCCATAGCCCTCGCGCACCGGGTCCGGACGGCTCATGCGTTCGGGGTCGCCGAAAAGCGTCTGGTGCGCGCCGAGGATCTGAAAACCTGCTTCCCGAAGCGCCGCCTCGACCTCCGCCGCCGCGTGGAAGTCGGCTTCCCGGTAAAAGGGGCTTCGCTCCCGCTCCCGAAGCAGGCGCCGTCCAAGCGGGCTCTCGCGGTCGATGAAGCCGACGGCGAAGATCCCGCCGGGGCGAAGCACGCGGTGCGCTTCCCGAAAGGCGGCCCGCACGTCGTCGAGAAAACAGAGCGTCGTGACCATGAGCGCGTAGTCGAACCGTTCGTCCTCGAAGGGCAGCGCCTCGGCCACCCCCTCGACGACCTCCACGCCGCGCGCCGCCGCCCTCGCCGCCAGGGCACGAGACGGTTCGACGCCGCACCGGACGCCGAGCGGCGCGGCGAACCGCCCGCTCCCCACGCCCACTTCCAGGCCGACGCCGTGCCCCGGAAGGCATGCTTTGAGCGCCGCCAGCTCGGACGCATAGGCCGCCGAATGCGTTTCATACCAGGCGTCGTATCTTTCGGGATACGTATCGAAGGGGAGCGTCTTCGGCATCTCGGCCTCCATCCGTGGCGGGCAACAAAGGGACGCGGCGCCGGGTTCATACTCCCGGCGCGCACGTCTCCCTTAAACCTCCGGCGGCGCGAGAGGTCCCCTCCGCTCCCCGGACCGCCGCCCCCCATGCGCCGCCGAACCCCTTCGCCGAACGACGCGCCATGATCCACCCGAAGACAGCGCCCACGCACGCCGACGTCGCTGCGCATTACGACGCGCTCGACGGGTTTTACCGCGAGCTCTGGGGCGAGCATCTCCATCACGGGCTGTGGGAGACCGGGCGCGAGACGCCCGAGACGGCGGTGCGGAAGCTCGCCGGGCGGGCGGCCGCCGAGGCCCGGATCACGCCGGGCGACGCCGTGTGCGACGTCGGCTGCGGCTATGGCGCGACGGCGCGGATGCTCGCCCGCGACTACGGCGCGCGCGTCACCGGGCTGACGCTCTCGGAAGCGCAGCTCGCCTACGCCCGCGCCCACACCGACGGCGACAACCCCGCCTTCCTCCGCCGCGACTGGCTGGCCAACGGCCTCCCCGACGAAAGCTTCGACGCCGTCGTCGCCCTCGAGAGCCTGGCCCACATGACCGACAAGCCCGCTTTCTTCGCCGAGGCGCACCGGGTGCTCCGGCCGGGCGGGCGGCTCGTCGTGTGCGCCTGGACGGCCGCCGACGACGCCCGCCCGTGGCACGTCCGGCATTTCCTCGAACCCGTCTGCCGCGAGGGGCGGCTCCCGAGCCTCGGCTCCGCCGGCGAATACGCCGCCCTGTGCACCCGGGCCGGCTTCGCGGACGTCGCCCGGGAGGACCTCAGCCGCCGCGTCGCGCGCACGTGGACGGTCTGCCTCCGCCGCGTGGCGTGGGGGCTCCTCACGAAGCCGCGCTACGCACGCTACCTCCTCGACGCCCGCCACACCGAGCGCGTCTTCCTCCGCGCGCTCCCGCGCCTGCGCCTCGCCTTCGCCACCGGCGCGTTCCGCTATGCGCTCCTCACCGCGAGGAAGCCGGCGTGAGGACGACGGGTCATTTCCCCATCGCGTACAGCGCGCGCACCTCGGCGGCCGAGAGCGGGCGGTCGTAGATCCGCACCTCGTCGAGCGCGCCGAGGAGCGAGGTGAAGCGATCGTCCACGGCTGCCGCGCCATAACCCAGCGTGAAGAGATCCGGCATCGGCGCCGTGGCAAAGAACGCGTGCGAGGACGGATCGCCTGCGTTGTAATGCCGGTTCACCATCTCCCGTCCGTCCAGATAGCCGGTGTTGAAATCGTCCCCGACGACGCCCACGAAATGGCGCCACCGTCCCGGCTGAAGCGGCGCGTTCGAGTCGAAGCACTGCACCGGCTCGCCCCTGACGGACACCGTGAAGTACAGCTTTTGCCGGT
This sequence comes from Rhodothermales bacterium, assembly GCA_026984335.1. Lineage (GTDB taxonomy): Bacteria > Bacteroidota > Rhodothermia > Rhodothermales > ISCAR-4553 > JALSSK01. The sequence continues at coordinate 15,767 of JALSSK010000076.1, read as the reverse complement.
TCTCCGGCTTCGGATGCCCCACCTCGATGATGAGCGAGTTTTGCCCGGCGTCGTCGCCGAGGTAGAGGATGGGCGCAATCGACGCGCCGCGCGCGATGCCCTCATATTTGAACCATACGGAGATGCTCCCTTTCGGCAGGCGGCCCACCGTCGTGAGCACGCCGGTGCTCTTCGGCGCCTCGACGCGCCCGCGCCCCCGAAACTGAAGCGCGTACGGCCCGACGACGCCCTGCGTCCATCGCCCCCCTTCCACGATGCCGTTGATGTGATTCGGCGTCTCGTCGTGAAGCACCATGCCGGTTCCTTCATCGAACGGATAATCCACCACGAGCCCGTCTTCGAGCGTCGCGGGAGCCGGCGCGAGGCGTTCCGCCGAGGAGGAAGGATGCGCGCCGGGCGCTTCGTCCACGAGCGTTTCGGTCGGCGTTTCACAGCCGGTAAAAAGCACGACCAGCGCCAGTATGAGCGAAAAAGAAAAGATTGCTTTCATCGTTCCACCTCCACGATTCGGTCTCACGGGTCAGTTAATCGACCCGATCTTAAGGAAACGGGAAAGAGGGTCGCGACGGTGTTTCGCCCCAGGGATGCGTGGAGGTTTTCGGGAACGGCGTGTGAGGGAAATCCTCACCCCGGCACAGTCGGGGAAGGGCCCTGTGGGGATTCCGGGAGCCCGGGACGCGAGCCCATGACGCCGGCCGAACGGCCCGCCCATGAGCCCGCAACCATCCGCACACAAGCTTCATGTCTCGTGCGCTTATCCGGGGGCGTCGGTTCGTATTTTTCGGGCCGATCGCATATCCAAACGAGGAGGGGGTCGTCTGTGCGTGTCTCCATTCTTTTCGCTCTTTTTTGCCTGTTCGGGTCGGTTGGCGGGGTCCGCGCCCAGAAGGCGCCGGCGGCCCTCACCGTCTTCCTCGACTGCAATGCCTGCGACGAGGACTACATCCGCACCGAGATCCCCTTCGTCGATTACGTGCGGGACCGGATGGAGGCGCAGGTGCACCTGCTCGTGACGACGCAGCGCACCGGCGGCGGGCGCGAGTTCACACTCACGTTCATCGGACGCGAAACCTTCGCCGGGGTGAACGACACGCTCCGGTACGTTTCGAGCAACACCGACACTGCCGACGAGCGCCGCGCCGGGCTCACGCGGACGATCAAGCTCGGGCTCGTGCGCTACGTGGCGCGCACCCCGATGGCCGCCCTCCTCGACGTCCGCTTCGAAGCCGGAGCCACGCCCGCCGGACAGACCACGCCCGAGAACGATCCGTGGAACTTCTGGGTCTTTCGCGTGGGCACGAACGGCTCGTTCAACGCCGAAGAATCGACCGACTTCCTCCGCCTCAGCGGCAACCTGAGCGCCAACCGCGTCACGGAGGACTGGAAGATCCGGCTCTCGGCCAACGGCAGTTATCGAAGAAGCAACTTCGACCTCGGCGACGCGACCATCACGAGCACGAACCGCAACGGCAACTTCAGCGGGCTGGCGGCGCGAAGCCTCGGCGGGCAATGGGCGGCGGGCGCTTTCGTTTCGGTGAGCACCTCGTCGTTCAACAACACCGACCTCTCGATCACCTTCGCGCCCGCGCTCGAATACAACCTCTTTCCGTATGCCGAGTCCACGCGCCGCGAGTTCCGCCTTTCGTACCGTCTGAACTTCCGCGCCTTCGACTATGAGGAGGTGACCGTCTTCGACAAAACGTCCGAACAACTGCTCCAGCAAGCGTTCGAGGCCGCCCTCGAGTTTCGGCAGCCCTGGGGCACGGCGGCGGCTTCGTTCGAGGTGTCGAACTACCTGACGGACTTCCGCAAGACGCTCTTCGATTTTTACCGCGTGGAAGTCTTCGGTTTCGTGGAGATGCGGCTCGTGCGCGGTCTCTCGATCTTCGTGCGCGCCGGCGCCTCGCGCATCCGGGACCAGCTTTTCCTGCCGCGCGAGGAAGCTTCCGAGGAGGACATCCTCCTGCGCAACCGGCGGCTGCCCACCTCGTTCGCATACAACGTCTCGCTCGGGCTGAGCTACACGTTCGGCTCCATCTTCAACAACGTGGTGAACCCGCGCTTCGGCTCGTGAACCCGGAGCGCGTCCCGGACGTTCATGACCCATCCTTTCTCACGCAAACCGGTCCACGTCCCATGTCGAAATTCGTCCGTGCACTGTTCATCTCCGCCGCCGCCACGGGCGCGTTCGCGTTGGCGCTCACGCTCGTCAGGGGCCGCGCCGAGGCTCCCGCCCCGGATGCCGCATCGGCCGAAGACCTGCCGGAATCGCTTCAGGTGGATGCCGACCGCATGCCCGAAGCCCAGCGCGACGCGCTCCTCGACGAGCTTGCGGCGCACCTCTGAGATCGCGGCCTCACGCACCCGAACGGGCGCTTGATCTCCGCCGAAAAATCGGTAACTTCTCCGGTCGCTCGCTCACCAGCCTCCGGAGGACCTCATGAGTTTTCACGCGCGTCTGATCCCGATCTTCATCCTGGCGATGGTGGTGTGCGCCGCCGCGCCGATGCGGGCGCAGCCGGTGGCGGCTCCGCCGGCCGTCGCTCCGGCGCCGCCGCACTACGGAGCCGTGGTGGCCCGGGCGCGGGCGATGGCGCAGGCGCAAATGGCGGAGCAAGGATGGCCCGGCCTCTCCATCGCCGTGTCGGTCGGCGGCGAGACGGTGTGGGCCGAGGGTTTCGGCTATGCCGACCTCGAACAACGCACCCCCGTGTGGCCCGCGACGAAGTTCCGCGTCGGCTCGATCTCGAAGCCGCTCACGGCCGCCGCCGTCGCCCGGCTCTACGCCGAGGGCCGCCTCGACGTGGACGCGCCCGTGCAAACATACGTCCCCGCCTTCCCCGAAAAGCGCGCGTCCGTCACCACGCGGCAGCTCGGCGCGCACCTTGCCGGCATCCGCCACTATCGCGGCGAGGAGTTCCTCATGCGGGACCACTTCGACACCGTGGCGGACGGCCTCGCCATCTTCGCCGCCGACACGCTTCTGTTCGAACCCGGCACGCGCTACTCGTACTCGAGCTACGGGTGGAACCTCATCAGCGCCGTCGTCGAAGGGGCCGCCGGCGAGGACTTCCTGAGCTACATGCGGCGGCGCGTCTTCATCCCGCTCGGCATGCGCCACACCGTGGCCGACTACGTCGACAGCCTCATCACGCAGCGCGTCCGCTTCTACGCCCGCGACGACGACGGGACGCTCCTCAACGCGCCGTACGTGGATAACAGCTATAAGTGGGCGGGCGGCGGCTTTCTCTCCACCACCGAAGACCTCCTCCGCTTCGCCAACGCCGTCGTCCTCGGCGACTTCCTCCCGCCCGAGGGCAAGGCGCTTCTCTTCACCGAACAGCGCACGACCTCGGGCGAGGGCGTCGATTACGGCTTCGGATGGCGCATCACCGAGGACGACCGGGGGCGGCGCGTCATCATGCACACCGGCGGCTCCGTCGGCGGCACGTCGATCCTCGCCGTCCATCCGGATACGGGCGTGGTCGTCGCCGCGCTCATCAACCTCTCCGGCGCGGACCTGAGCCTCGGGCGCGAGATCTTCGCGATGTTCGTCGAGGCGGCGGGAGAATAGGGCTTGCCTGACGGCGCGCGCGAAGCTCCCCCGGAGCCCGCGTCTAAAGCAGCTTCAGGCGCGTGAAAAGCTCCTCTTTGAACGAGGCGCCGATGGGGATAACGCTCCGGTCGATGACGATGGAAGCGTTGGCGATGTCGGCGATGCGGTCGAGGCGGACGATGTACGAGCGGTGCACGCGGGCGAAGTCGCGGGCGGGGAGGCGGTCCTGCATGCCCTTCATGGTCGAGTGCACGAGGTAGCGTTTGTCGTCGGTGTGGATCATCACGTAATCGCCCTGCGCCTCGATCCACCGTACGAGGGTCAGGTCGAGCTTGACGAGGCGGCCCTCGGTCTTGATGAAGACGCACTCCGAGGCGGCGGTCGCCCGCGCGAGGCGGGCCTGTCGCTCGGCCCGTTCGACGGCCTTGAGGAACCGCGCGTACTTGACGGGCTTGAGGAGATAGTCGGCCACGTCCACGTCGAAGGCCTCGACGGCATACTCTTCCTTGGCCGTGACGAGCACGATCTGCGGGCGGTTCGTGAGGCTTTCGATCAGCTCCATGCCGCTCATCTCGGGCATCTCCACGTCGAGGAAGATCAGATCCACCGCCTCCCGCTTCATCAGGTTGGCGGCCTCGATGGCGCTCTCGCACGACCCGACGAGCTCGAGCGCGTCGTGCCTGGCGATAAAGTGTTCCATGAAGGCTCGCGAAAGCGCTTCATCATCGACGACAAGGCACCTCATCATGCCTCCCTGCTCCCTTGCGTGCGCGCAGCCTGCCGGGGCGGCCCCTTTCCCGGCTGCTCGTTCGGTGAATGGCGACCGGCAAAGTACGCCGTAAAAGCGTTCGCCGCAACGACTCCCGGGGGTCCGCGCGCATTTCCTTTCGCCTCCCGAGGCGCCCCCTCACACCGACCCCGCCTCGCGCACGACGTACCGTTCCCGCTCCTCCCGCAGTTCCTCCAGGGCAGCCCGACAGACCGCCACTGCCTCTTCGATCCGTTGCGGCAGATCCTCGCGCCGGGGTCCGCGCCCGGCATGCCGCTCCACGACCTGAAGCACCCCGGTCAACGCCTCGATGCCGAGCATCCGCGCCGACGACTTCATCTTGTGCGCGACGAACCGGACCCGTTCCCAGTCCTCCGCCGCCCGCGCCTGCCGAAGGTCGCGCAGAAGGTCGGGGGCTTGTTTCATGAACAGATCGATCATCTTGACCACGAACGCATCGTTTCCGAAGGCATGCTCTTCGAGGAACGTCAGGTTGACGTAGCGCGGGGAGGTCGCGCTCGAGGTGTGAATGCCCAGATGAAACGCCAGCCGAAGCCGGAGGTCATTCGGGTTGAAAGGCTTGAGAATGAAGTCGTTGATGCCCACCGCCGCGATCTCCTCCCGATGGTCGACCAGCGTCGAGGCCGTCAGGGCGAGCACCGGCAGCGCCTGCGCCGAGAGCCCCATCGTCTCCCGGATGTGTCGCGTCGTCTCGTATCCGTCCATGCCCGGCGCGCGGAGGTCGACGAGCGCGAGGTCGTAGGACGTTTCGCGCAGCCGTTCGAGCGCGGCGTGCCCGTCCGCCACCGCGTCGACGCGCGCGCCCCACTGTTCGAGCATGCTTCGGAGCACGAACCGGCTCATCTCGTTTTCTTCCATCACGAGGATGCGCGCGTCCGTCAGGCGCACGTCTCGCCCGCCGGGCGCGACCGCCTCGCCGAGCCGATCGCCGGCGCCCTCCACCTCGGCGAAGGGGAGCGTCAGCGTGAGCGCCGGCTCCGCGCCCTCCTCGCGCGTCACGGCGATCTCGCCGCCCATGCCTTCGACGAGCTCGTAGGCGAGCGCCGGCCCCGGATCGGCGCCGTCGAGCGGGCGGGCGGCCTCGTCGCGGGCGTGCACGAAGCTTTCGAAGGCGGCGCACGGCGCTTTTGCCGGAGCGTCGGAGCCCGCGCCGACGACGAACCGGAGGCGCACCTGCCCGTCCGCCCGCGCCGCCCGCACGCGCACCGTCACCCGGCCGCGCCCCGCGTGCCTGATCACGTGCCCGACGAGGTTGAGCAAGATCTGATGAAGCCGCACCGGATCGCCGAGCAGGACCGGCGGCAGGCGCTCTTCCACCTCCGCCGTCAATGGGAGCCCGCGTTCCCGCGCCTGAAAGGACAGCGTCTCGACCACGCCCCGCACCACCTCGCGCGGGCGAAACGGGACCGTCTCGAATTCGAGCTTCCCCGCCTCCATCTTCGCCACGTCGAGCATGTCGTTGATGAGCACCAGCAGGTTGTCGGCGGAAAACTTGATGGCGTTGAGATACTTTTTCTGCGCCGCCGAAGGCTCTGTCTGCATGAGCAGGTGCGTCATACCGACGACGGCGCTCAGCGGCGCGCGCATCTCGGAGCTCATGTGGGCGAGCAAGCGCTCTTTTGCCTTCACCGATTGCTCGGCCCGGCGGTTGGCCTCGAGCAGTTCGCGTTCGGCCCGCCGCCGCTCCGTCACGTCGCGCACATAAGCCGTATAGAGGCGTCGCTCGTCGTCGCGGGGGTGGGAGATGACGGCCAGCTCCACGGGAAAAACGCTGCCGTCGGCACGCATACACGACATCTCGACGCGCCATACGGGCCCGGCGTCTTCGCCGAAAGCCACCAGGTGCGCCAGCCCGCGCCGGTACTCGTCCCAGAGCGGCGGCGGCACCAGATACTCGGGCATGATCCGGCCGAGCACCTCCTCGCGGCGATAGCCGAAGAGCCGCTCCGCCGCCGGGTTGAACTCGAGGATCCGCGAGGTCTCGTCGAAGGTGATGATGCCGTCGAGGGCGGAGACGAGGATGGCCCGCTGACGCCCCTCGCTCTCGCGCAGCGCCGCGCGCACCCGCCGCCGCTCCGTCACGTCGAGACCGAACCCGAGAATCTGCTCGACGCGCCCCTCGGCATCGCACACCGGGTTGAGAAAGCGCACGAAGTGGCGAAGCGCGCCGTCCTCCTCAACGAGCGACTCTTCGAAACGAACCTTCCGTTGCTTCCGCACCGCCTCCATCAGCTTCGCGTGCCGCCGCCGGGCGACCTTCGGATCGAGACCCCGCCGCGCGAAATATTCCATGTTCGTCTTCCCGACGAGCCACCGGCGGCGTTCGGCGTCGGGCACGGCGCTCGGATTGGCGTAGAGGAACCGTCCTTCGGCGTCGAAAACGACGAGCTGAGCCGGCATCTTTTCGAGCGCCTGTTCGAAAAAATTCTTGAGGCGCACGACCTCTTCCTCGGCGCGACGATGCGCGCGGAGTTCATCGAGGAGCCGCCGGTGCGACCGGCAGGCCTCGAGCGAGGCGGCGAACTTCGCGAAGAGCGGCTCGAAGCGCGCCCTCTCGGACGGCGTCAACGGCTCGGTGCGGCGGATGTGGAGTTGGAGAAAACCGGCATCGCCCAGGGCAAAGACGCCCCATACACCCGGCTCGTCCGCGTCCGCCGCCTTCTCCGAAAAGCTTCCCGCTTCGGACAGACGCCGGACGAGCGGGTGCGTGACGGGCAGCCATGCTTCCTCCGGAGCCTTCGCCGCCGGCTCCGCCCGGACCAGCCGGTATCCGCCCGGCGCCGCCCCCTCGTCCCGCATCCACACGGCGGCATAGTCGAACGCCGCGTGCTCGACCAGGGCATGAAGAAAAGCGTCGCAGTTCGTTTCGAAGTCGAGCGAGACGCCCGCCGCAAGCGAGAGCTCGAGGATGGCGGATGCCTCCGGGAGAGCGCCGGACGCAACGGAAGAACGGGTTGTGGCAGCCATGGGACACGACGGGATTCGTCAGACACCGCCCGCGCGGGGCGATGCCGACAGCGGGAGGGCGTTCGTAAAATACGGCATTCTCCCGCGCTTCGCCCGGCGGCTACACGCCCCATTTGAAAAAGTATCCCACCACGAAGGACGGCCCGGCGGGCAGGTTGCGCCCGGAGAGGGGAAAGCGCCCGCCGACTTCGACGACGCCCGGCCCCACGGCGTGGCCCACACTCGGCATGAACTGCACCAGCCGTCGCCGCGCCGAACGCAAGGGCAGGCCCAGAAACTCCGGCGTCCGCCCGAAGAGGACGTCGAGCGAAAGCTTCCACTGAAAGCCTGCGGTCTGCCCGCCGAACGTGCCGAAGCCGAACCACTCGTTGCCCGGCTTGTGGACGGCCTGCCGGTTCGTCTCGCGCCACCGGTAGCCGAACCATCCGGAGAGGTAGAGCGGGCGCGGCCAGAAAGAGTGGCCGAGTTCGAGCATCACCTCCCAGTCGCGTTGTCCTTCCGCCAGAGGAATCACCTCGGAGTCGCGGGTGTATTTGCCCGTGGCCAGCTTGACGCCGGCGCGCACGGCCACCGGCACGGGCGAGCGCACGCCGAAGAGCTCCGGCCCGAGGCGCACGTGCACCCGCACGTCGCCGACGCCCGTGCTCTCACGGTCTTCGGCCACGTCGTTGAACTGAAGCCGGTGGTACGGCGCCTGCACCCACACGTCGACGCCCCGCACGAGCCCGCCCGCCGCCGTCACGAACACCGAGGTGGTGATCGACCGCCCGCCCTCGTTGAAGAGCCGCTCCTCGTTGCCGCTCTCGTCGAAACGGCGGCGCGTGTCGTGGTGGTACACGCTGACCTGCACCCAGCCCTCGCCCGGCCGCTCGATCCATTGCGCCTGCGCGCCTTCCGGCGTCAGACACCAGCCCGCCAGGGCGATCCACATCCAGCCGTACCGCATCTTTCCGGTCACGTCGCCTCCGAATTGCGTTCGTGTATGTTGCCGATCATTTCCCCGTCCACAGGCGCGTTTCCGGGTGAAAAGCGGCCCATGCGAACCAGAACGCGACGTACGCCTCCGCCACCGGCTCCAAACGCGCGCCCGCCTTCGGGCCCGAGACGGCGCGGCCCGTGACGTCCCACACGCTCCCCGTCTCCGCATCGACGAGCTTCCCGTCCGACGCCGAGAACGTCAGGCGCTGCCCGGCATGGCGCGGGTAGTACGCCATCGCGCTTTGCGCGGCGGCGTCCCAGAAGACGACCACGTCCTCGCCGTCGACGGTCTCGTGCACCGCCCGCACCGGAGCGTCGGCGGCGTCGAGCGCGCCGAAGGGGAAGGCGATGCCGCCGAGGCCCGTCCGCGCCGGTAAACCGAGCACCCGTTCTTTCGGCGGACGGCGCGGATCGAGCGGGCGGCGACGGTCGAAGACGGCGGGGTTGTCGGGGACCTCGTAATCGCCGAACGGATACGCATAGTCGGTATAGTTGCGGATGAAGCCCGTGTTCGACGAGACGACGCGCGTGTCGGGATGGAGCCGTTTCCACCCGCCCCACGTCATCTCGATCACGGGAAACATGGGGAGCGGCGTCCCGAAGCGCACGCCGCACCCCGCCCGTCGGGCCATCTGCGGCCACAGCGACGCCCCCCGCTTCTTCTCGAACATGACGAGGTTGTTCTGAAAAAGCAACCCCGAGACGGCAAACTCGGCGCCGCCCACCACGTCGCGCTCGAAGGCGAGGCTCGACCCGGTGAGGGGGCAATACGTGACGGCGAGCCGCTCCCCGCCGAGGTCGAAGTTGATGATCTCGTGGAACCACAGGATGTTGTGCGGGGCCGCGTACGCCTGCCCGTCGATGAAGAAGCCGATGACGCGGTCGTCATCGACGAGGTAATCGGCCACGCCGTCCGCGCCGACGAGTTCGGGGTTGCTCAGTTCCGGGATGCCCTGAGGCGGCACGCCGCCGTTGAAGAAGCGCTCCGCATCGACGCTGCAGTTCTCTCCGCTCACCTTCGGCAGGACGACCTCGTCCTCCTCGCTGAGCGTGAGGCTGCTCCCTCCGCCGCCGTCGCAGGCCGCCAGAAGGCACAGGCCCGCGAGCACGGCGATCCGCGCGGCGCTCAACTGCCTCCGTTCCATATCTCGACGTCCGGTTGAAAGACGGCCCATGCGAACCAGAACGCGACGTACGCCTCCGCCACCGGCTCGAGCTGCGCGCCCGCCTTCGGGCCCGAGACGGCGCGGCCCGTGACGTCCCACACGCTCCCCGTCTCCGCATCGACGAGCTTCCCGTCCGACGCCGAGAACGTCAGGCGCTGCCCCGCGTGACGCGGGTAGTACGCCATCGCGCTTTGCGCGGCGGCGTCCCAGAAGACGACCACGTCCTCGCCGCCGACGGTCTCGTGCACCGCCCGCACCGGCGCGTCGGTGTCGTCGAGGAGGCCGAAGGGGAAGACCATGCCGCCCGTGCCCACGGGGATGCCGAGCCCGCGCTCTTTCGGCGGACGGCTGCGGTCGAGGCCGGTGCGGCTGTCGAGCAAAGCGGGGTTGTTGATCTCCTCGTAATCGCCGTACGGATAGCCCGTCGGGCGGTAGTTCCGGTTGAAGCCCGTGTTCGACGAGACGACGCGGGACTCCGGGAACATCGCCTTCCACGCGCCCCACGTCATCTCGACCACGGGAAACTTCGTGAGCGAGACGCCGACCCGGGCCCCGCATCCGGCGCTTCCGATCATCTGCGGCCACAGCGAGACGTTGTCCGTGCGGTCGTACATCGTCAGGTTGTTGTTGTAGAGCAGCCCCGAGACGCCGAACGTCCCGCCTCCGACGGCGGCGCGGTCGAAGGCGATGCTCGAGCCGGTGAGCGGGCAGTACGTGACGGCGAGCTTCGTCGCCCCGAGGTCGAAGTTGGCGATCTCGTGCCACCACAGAATGTTGTGCGGCACGGCGTAGGCCTGCCCGTCGACGAAGAAGCCGATGACGCGGCTGTCGTCGGTGAGGAAGCCTCCGACCTCATCCGGCGGCGCGAGGTCGGGGTTCGTGAGCGCGGGGATGCCGTCCGGGGGCACGCCGCCGTCGGCGAAGTGGCTGATGTCGATGTTGCAGTTCTCGGCGTCCACGCGGGGAAGCGGGCCGGTGGTTTCGACGCCGTTGTTGCCGCCGTCCGCCCCGCCGCCGCCGTCACAGGCGGAGAGCATCACGGCGAAGACGAGCACGAAAGACGGGATCGAGCGATGAAAGCGAGGCGTGAACGATCTGATCATGGCCGAATCTCGAATGGGTGGGGCCGGCTTTCCCCGAAGGGCGGAAGCCGTCAGTTTCGATAAAGGTCGGTGTTCGGTTTGAAGGCGAACCACGCGAAAGAGAAGTAGTCGCCGTGAGGCAAGGCCCGAAGCTGCCGCCCCGCCATCGGCCCGGAGACGGCGCGGCCCGTGACGTCCCACACGCTCCCCGTCTCCGCATCGACGAAACGACCGTCTTCGTACGAGAAGTGAAGCGCGCGCCCGTCGACCGTCGGGTCGAAGACGCCGGTGGAACCGACCTCTCGGGACTCGGCGATGCGGGACTTGTCGAGCGCCGAGGTCGCGCCTTTCTCGGAGTGAAAGACGACGAGCGGCTGCCCGCCCACCTCGTCGTGGATGACGTGCGCCCGTCGCGTGACCGCATACGGATACGCCTTGTCCACCCCGCCGAAGCTCACCCCCACCACCTTCTCCATGGGGCGGAGCCGATCGTCGGTGGGGCCTTTGTAGAGGAACGGTCGCTCGTTCACGTCGTCGTAGCCGACGTACGGGTTCCGGCCGTAATTGCGCCGGTGGCCGGTGTCCCGGGAAAGCACCATGCCGTCGGGATGGGCCGTATAAAACTGCTCGAACGAGATGATCTGCGCCGGGATCGGGGCGAGCTTCACTCCGGTGAGCTCACCGACGATGCCCTCGCCGGAGAGCTGTTGCCAGAGCGTGTGCGTCTGCCGGTCGTACATGACGAGGTCCGAGTGGCGAAGCATTCCGGAGACGCCGAACTCGAGCGTCCGCCCGTCCACGCGCCGGTCATAGACGAGCGCGCTGTAACAGAGCGGGCAAAACGTGACCACGACGGGGACGTCGAACGACACGCCGTCGTCGACGATCTCGTGCCAGGTCAGGATCTGTAGCGGATAGGCGCGCGCCACCCCGTCGATCACGAGCGAGAGGACCGGCTCCCGCTCCCCGATCCACCGCCGCGCCTCCTCGATGGAGACGAACTTCGGGTGGTCGATGGCGGGAATGGCGTCGCGCGGGATGTTGACCGACAGTTCGGAGACGTCGATGTTCTTCTTGTCCCAGTTCGTCCGCCAGTCGTCCAGGCGCGCCCCCTGCGGGCGCTGCGCCGTCGCCGTCCCCGCGACGGCCAACACCGCCGTCACCAACGCGAGGGTCCATCGAAACAGCGGCTTTGCGGCAGGTAGATTCATCACTCGGTCATGGGCTGTGCGACACGTCTCCACACGGCGACGGAAGGCGCCCCGCCGCCTCGACCGCCGGAGCGTACGTCTCCCCGTGCGGCCTCGTCATCTTTAGAGCGCGCGACGCTTCGGGCGTTACGTGCGCCTGTATATTCGTTATAACGATTTTTTAACCCATCCCCTTGATATTATGGCCTGAGATGCTAATTTTGCGCTCGGGAGGGCTCGGCTGTATCCGTTTCCCACCAACCTTACGGAGAGCGCCATGAAATACGCGGTTCTCATCGGACGTTTCCTCTTCTCCCTCCCGTTCGTCCTGTTCGGGCTCAACCACCTGATGAAGCTCGACGCCATGAGCGGGTATGCCGCCTCGAAAGGCGTGCCGGCGGCGACGTTCGTCACGATTGTCACGGGCCTCTTGATCATCGCCGGCGGGCTGAGCGTCATGCTCGGCTACAAGGCCAGGATCGGAGCCTGGTTGCTCGTCGTCTTCCTCGTCCCGACGGCCTTCATCATGCACAACTTCTGGGGCGTCGAAGAGGCGATGGCCCAGAACGAGATGGCGCATTTCTTCAAGGATCTCGCGCTCGCGGGCGGCGCCCTGCTCATCACGCACTTCGGCTCGGGGCCGCACAGCCTGGACCAACGACGGGCGGAAAGCACCGAGGCTCCACAGACGGCCTGACGAAGCCGGCAGGAACCTTCCGCCATCCGGCCCGGAGACCGCGCGTTTCCGGGCCTTTTTCATGCGCCGAACCCGCGGGGAACGGAAAACCCTCGGCCGCCTCAATACCGGTACCCGCTGACCTCCTCGGGCGAAAAGTCCACGCCGAGGCCGGAGGCGATGCGGTTGACGAAGTTGAAATAGCTCACGATCAGGTTGACGTCGAGGATGTCGCGGTCGGTGAAGCCTTCGGCCCGGAGCGCCGCGACGTCGGCTTCGGTGACGGCGGCGGGCGTTTTCGTGAGCTTCTCGGCGTATTCGAGCATGGCCCGCTGCCGCCCGGTCAGCTCGAGCGCGCGGAAGTCGCGCGTCGCCTGCGTCACGCGGTCCCGGTCCTTCCAGTAAAAATTCAGCGCCTCGGCGTGATGATGCACGCAGTACGGACACCCGTTCGCCGCCGAGACGACGGTGGCAATGAGCTCGCGGTCGGCGCGGCGGAGCTTCGAGCGGCCGAACATGATCTTCAGATACAGGTCCATGTGCGCCTGCATCGTGGGCGGGTTGAGGCTGTGGATGCGCATGATGTTCGACAGCTTCCCCCGGCTGCCGACGATGCGATCGTAAATCTCCCTGAGTTCTCCGGAGGCGTCCGCCTCGTCGATCATCTCTATCCAGGCCATAAGTCGGGTTGCGGGTTTGAAGGTGAAGGTCGGGGGGTTCGTGCCCCGGCGGGCGGCTCCGTTTCAGGCGAAGCGCACGGCGAGGCGTTCGGCCACGAGCCGCCCCACGTTGAGCGAGGCGGTGGCGGCGGGCGAGGCGGCATTGCACACGTTCACGACGCGGTCGGTTTCCGTGATGAGGAAGTCGTCCACGAGTTCGCCGTCGGGGCGGAGGGCCTGCGCGCGCACGCCGGAAGGCGCGGGCGCGAGGTCGTCGAGCGTGATCTCGGGGATGAGACGGCGGAGCGAGGCGAGGTAGACCCTCCGGCAGAGCGACTGCCCGATCTCGAAGAGGCCCTTGCGCCAGTGCCGCCGCGCCATGCGACGGAAGCCGGGGTAGGCGAGCGTCTCGGCCAGCTCGCGCGGGTGGATCGTGCCGAAGGTGTACCCCTCGCGCGCGAAGGCGAGCACGGCGCTCGGCCCGCACTCCACGCGCCCGTCGACCCTCCGCGTGAAGTGGACGCCGAGGAACGGATAGGCGGGATCGGGCACGGGGTAGATGAGATGACGGCAGAGATGCCGGGCGCGCGGCTTGAGCTCATAGTATTCGCCGCGAAACGGGACGATGCGCACGCCGGGGTCCTGCCCGCTCATCTTCGCCACGCGGTCGGCATACAGCCCCGCGCAGTTGACGGCGAAGCGCGCCCGGATCTCGCCCGCCGCCGTCGCGAGCGTGAGGCCGTCGGGGCGCTCGACCATGCCGCGCACCCCGGCGCTCGTGCGGACGGCGTGCCCCCGCGCCCGGATGCGGTCGGCCAGCCGCGCGCTCACCGCCCGGTAGTCGACGATGCCGGCCTCGGGCACGAGGATCGCCTCGAGGCCCGCCGCGTGCGGCTCCCGCGCGCGCAGCCGCTCCGGCCCGATCAACTCGCACGCGACGCCGTTGGCCCGCCCGCGTTCGAGGATGGCGTGAAGGCGCGGGCGCTCGTCCTCGCGCACGGCCACGATCACCTTGCCGCAGACCTCGTACGGCACGCCTTCTTCCTCACAGAACCGCACGAGCGCCTTCCGCCCCTCGCGGCAGTTCTCCGCCTTCAGCGAGCCGGGCCGATAATAGATGCCCGAGTGGATCACTCCCGAGTTGCGGCCGGTCTGATGCGCCGCGAGCGTCGCCTCCTTTTCGAGCACGACGAGCCGCCGATCCGGGTAATGGAAAGCGAGGTGATGGGCCGTCGCCAGCCCCACGATGCCCCCGCCGATGATCGCGATGTCGTACGTCAAAAGCGTTTCCCGCTCCCGTGTGTAAAAAAGGACGCCCTCCCCGGCTCACGCCTCCGGCAGCCCGTTCCGGATCACGTCCTCCATGGCGTCGACGAAGCGGTCGATCTCTTCGAGCGTCGTATACACGTTCGGCGTCACGCGCAAGCCCTCGAACTCGGGATGGATGATGGGGGTGACGATGATGCGGTGCTTCCGCCACAGGTGCTGCCCGAGCTTCACCGTATCGACGCCCTCGACCTGAACCGTGGCGATGGCGCACGAGAACTCGGGCTCGAGGCTCGTGTGGAGCCGGACGCGGTCGTGCGCGAGGAGACGGTCCACCCACAGGCGCGTGAGATGCCGGAGCCGGGCCTCTTTCCGCTCGGCCCCGATGCCCTGATGGAACGTGAGCGCCTCGGCAATGGCGAGGTAGTTCGCCGCCGGATGCGTGCCGATCTCTTCGAACTTGCGGATGTCCTCGTCCATCTTCTCGGGCGCGGCCATCATCGGCCACAGCCCGCCGATCTTGTCTTTCCGCACGTAGAGCATCCCCGTGCCGTGCGGGGCGAAGAGCCACTTGTGAAGGCTCGTCGCGTAATAGTCGCAGTCGAGGTCGTCGTGGGTGAACCGGAAGTGGGCGAACGAATGCGCGCCGTCGACGATGACGGGAATACCCTTCGCACGGGCCATGTGCACCACCTTCTTCACCGGCAGGATCTGCCCCGTGATGTTGACGATGTGGCACATGAGGATGGCCCGGGTGCGCGGCGTGATATGTTCCTCGAACAGGCGCACGACCTCGTCCGGGTCCTCGGCGGGGATGGGCAGGGGAAACTGGACGAGCTTGATGCCGTCGCGGCGCTCGCGCTGTTTGAAGGTGTTGATCATGCGCCCGTAGTCGTGCGTGGTGGTGAGCACCTCGTCGCCCGGCTCGAAGTCGAGGCCGAGCTGGCAGATCTGAAGTCCTTCCGAAGCGTTGCGCGTCAGGGCGATCTCTTCGGGGTCGCAGCCGAAGTCGCGGGCCAGGCGCTGCCGGACGCCCTCGCGCTGGGGTTCGAGGATGCGCCACATCGTATAGACCGGCGCCTCGTTCGAGTAGTCGAGGTGGCGTTTCATGGCCGCCTGCACGATGGCCGGCGCGGGGCTGACGCCGCCGTTGTTCAGGTTGACGAGGCTGCGGTCCACCGTGAAGGCCTGCTGCACTTCGAGCCAGAACGACTCGTCGCGGGCGATCTCCTCCGGCGTGCCGGGATAGCCGGCGAGCGCCTCGAGCAGGCGCGGCAACGCGGCAGGTTTGAACGTGGCGGTCACCATGGCGGCGGCGGCGGGACCGCCAAAGGCTCCGAAAAACTGACGGCGCGTATACATTGATCTACCTCCGAGGCGGGATGAGAAAGGGGCGGCGCATCGCAATATGCCTTGTGCTTTGCCCGGATAATCTAA
>JALSSK010000075.1 GCA_026984335.1 Rhodothermales bacterium | reverse complement strand
GCGAAGGCAAACTCCGGATCGCCGTCGATCCGACGCCGTTCGAAGGCCTCGACGCCGTCGTCGATGCGGTGGAGTATCTCCACAGCGGGAAAAGCCGGGGGAAGGTGGTGGTGCGGTTTCCGGCGTTGGACAAACCTTAATCGAAAACCTGGCTTTTTATGGAAGAAACGATCGAGAAGATATGGACCGTGCCGGTCACGCTGGAGATGTTCAATGCCTTGAATGGCGGAACGATCATGGAGCATATCGGCATCCGGTTCATCGAGGTGGGGGCGGACTATTTGAAGGCCGAGATGCCCGTGGATCATCGCACGTATCAGCCGTTCGGGTTGCTGCACGGAGGCGCGTCCGTGGTGCTGGCGGAGACCATCGGCAGTTCCGGAGCGAATCTGTGCGTCGATCCGGAGCGAAAGTATTGCGTGGGGCTGGACGTCAACGCCAATCACGTGCGTTCCGTGCGCTCGGGAAAGGTCGTCGGGACGGGGCGACCGCTTCATCTGGGGCGGCGGACGCAGGTCTGGGAGATCCTGATCCACGACGAGGAAGGGAAGCTCGTCTGCGTGAGTCGGCTCACGATGGCCGTTCTCGACCGGGAGGGGTAGGGTTCGGCAACGCTCCTATCGGCAAGGGAGGGAATGCCCCACGCCGTGTAAGTTATTCGCTTACAGCGAAAAAAAGGAATCGCCGCCTGCGCATCCCTGTGAGATTCCCGTCATTAGGCAACGGATCCGCGCGTCCGGTGGGGGTCCGCTCAATAGTCGCGAAGAATCTGAGGAGAGGGGGATCATGCATGCGAAGCGAGCCACGAATCTCGCGTATTCGTTGTCCGAAGCCGTGGGCGGGCCGTCGGCGATCGTGCATCCGCCGAAACGCATCCTCATCGTGGACGACCTCCCGCTGACCCGGCGCGGGCTTTCGCTCATCGTCGAAGCCGAGCCGGACCTGGCCGTGTGCGGGCAGGCGGGCGCGGCTGCGCAGACACTCGCCCTGATCGAGCGTCTGCGTCCGGACCTCGTGACGGTGGGGCTCTCGCTCCCGGACATGACGGGCGTCGAGCTCATCCGACGCCTGCGCCGGCGACGTCCCGACGTGCCCATACTCGTGGTGTCCCGCCACGATGAAGGCATCACCGTGGAACAGGCGCTCGAAGCGGGCGCGCAGGGATATCTGACGAAGTACGAGGCGGGCGCGTCCCTCGTGGACGCCATTCACCGGCTCCTCGACGGCGAGACGTATGTGGGGGAGGCCGTGCGCGAACGGCTCGGCTTCGTCCGGTATCACGGACGGATGCCGTGGGACGGGGACGAGGCGGCATGCTGAGGCTCCTTCCGAGACCTTTTCGGAAAATACCTCTCGTTTTCGCTTGCCATTCTCGACGGGCGGCGTAAAATAGAGCACGGATGCCCTTTCAAGAACCGCCGCCGTGTTCCCGATGCGGATCGAAGAGACCCCTTTCGTCGTCACCGACACCGAGACGACCGGCGTGAGCGCCGCGCGTGATCGGGTGATCGAACTGGCCGCCGTGAAGGTGGTGGGCGGCGAGGTGGTGGAGCGGTTCGCACAACTCATCAACCCCGGGCAGTCCGTCCCGCGTCGCATCACCGCCCTGACCGGTATCTCCACGGCGATGGTCTTCGATCAGCCGTCCGCCGACGAAGTGCTTCCCCGCTACCTCGACTTCCTCGGCGAAGGCGTCTTCGTGGCGCACAATCTGACCTTCGACCTGGGTTTCCTGAATGCCGAGCTGGCCCGGATCGGGCGCGCGGCCATCGGCAATCCGGGGCTGTGCACGCTTCGCCTGGCGCGGCGGTTGCTCCGCGGGCTCCGGTCGAAGAGCCTCGGCAGCGTGGCCGAGTTCTACGGCATCCGCCATCACGGGCGGCACCGCGCCCTCGGAGACGCCGAGGCGACGGCGGAGGTCCTGCGCCGCTTTCTCTCGCAGATCACCTTCGAGACGGGCCTGGAAACGCTCGAAGAACTGCTTGCCTTTCAGAACCGGACGTACGCCGCGGCGCGGAAGGATCCGGCGCATCTCCGTCGGATCCGCACGGAGGTGTTGCCCCGCCTTCCGGAGGGTCCCGGCGTCTATTTCATGAAGGATCGGCAGGGGAAGACGATCTACATCGGCAAAGCGAAAAGCCTGCGCCGCCGCGTCCGAAGCTATTTCACGGGGATCGAATCGCACACCGGGCACGTCCGGCAGATGATCGGCGTGGTGCGGGACGTGGCGTGGGAGGAGACGGGCTCGGAGCTGGCGGCGCTCTTGCTCGAGTCGCGCCTCATCAAGGCGGAAAAGCCCCGGTTCAACCGCGCGCAGCGGCGGTATCGCAACCGCCCGTTCATCCGCCTCGACACGGCGGACCGGTTCCCGCGCGTGAGCCGGCAGTCGCACCTCACCGACGACGGCGCGGAGTATTTCGGGCCGGTGGGAGGGCGGCGTCAGGCGGAGGTCATCGTCGAGGTCATCGACCGCTTCTTCCGGCTGCGCGAATGCGACGACGACACGTTCGCGCGGGGGCATCGGTGCCTGTACGCCGCCATGGGCCGCTGCGAGGCGCCGTGCGAGGGCGGGACCGCCGCCGAGAAGTATGCCGACGAAGTCCGCCGCGTGCGCGACTTCCTCACGGGGAAGGACCGGACGGCGCTCGACCGGCTGCGTGAGGAGATGGCCGCCGCCGCCGCCGCGCTCGACTTCGAGGAGGCCGCCGCCCGCCGCGACGCCGTCGAGACGCTGACCCACCTCCTCGACAAACAGCAGTGTGTGGCCGCTCCGGTGCTCGACCACCATGCCGCGCTCGTCATGCCCGGCGCGGAGGCCGGGACCGTGCAGCTTTTCGTCATCCGCTTCGGGCGACCCGCCGAGACGTTCACGCTTCGGCTCCCGCTCGACGCCGAAGCCGAAGCCGCGCTCCGGACGAGCCTCCGCGCACGCTTCGACCCCGACCACCCGCGCCCCGAACGATACCTCCGGGAAGAAGTGGATGAGGTCCGCCTCCTGGCGCACTGGTTGTACGTGAATCGTGCGAGCGCCCGGCAGGTTCACTGGCGCGCAGACCTTCCCTTCGAGGCATTCTTCTCCGAGGTGATCCGCAAGGTGCGGGGGTGAGGGGCTCGCGTCACGGGCTCGCGTTCGGTCGGGTCAAGGTTACACACCCACACACCCACACCCGCATGCCGTTCGCATCAGAAGTCGAAGCCGGCGCGGGCGAAGAGGGAGGACCATGACCGGGTTCTTGTCCACCGAACGAAACTGATACTGCTTGCCGTCAGCCCCCTGGAGGCGAAGCGAGGTCGTCTGGCTGCCGACGTGGCTTCGGAGCGGCGTGAGGCCTCCGGCGAACGAATGGAGATCGAGCACCGGGACCTCGAAGGGGTGCGTCCACAGGTCGCGATAGCCGTCGCCCATGAAGAGGCGGTGGAGGCCGCCCGCCGCGTATCGCGCGCCCGGAACGAGCGTGACGGAGGCGCGGGCTTGAGACGTCGGCTGGGCGTTGAGGTCGGGTGTCGCGGCGACAGAGAAGAGGCAAACTGCGAGGAGGACGCCTCGAAGCGGCCCGTAAAGGGGGCGATGTCGCATGAGTCCATCCTCTGAGACGGGGGAAGCCTTACCGCTTCAAGCCGGTGATCCGGGGGAGCCCGTCACCTGGACTTTGGCGGTTGTTCGAGCAAAAGGTATAGGATGTTATCCGTAAATGCGGGGTCTTTGGTAATTTCGAGGTGCTCGGTAAAGAGAAAGTAGACCTGACTCCACGCGATAGGGGAAAGGAGGTAGGGTTGCCATTCGGAACCGATGCGTTCGTCCATCAGCGCGCTGCTTCGGAGCACGGCGCCGTCGCCCGGCTCTTTCCGGATGATGGAGAAACGTCCATTGTGGCGGTCGACGGTGGCTATGGCGGGCGTTTCGATGGCGTCGCCGGTCATCAGGTAAATCGTGACGTCCTCCGGGGGCGCTGCAGGCTGATCGAGCGCGGCCATGAACTGCCGTGCGCGGGCCAGGCTCTTCCGAAGATGGTCGCGCGCGATGCGACGGCGGGCGGCGGCGTCCGGCGCGTCGGGAAGGAGCATCGCCAGCGTCGCATCCTGATCCGGGTCGGCGAGGCCCCAACCCATCGCTTCCCACAGGTCGGGGTCAAGCGGGTCGAGCTTCCGGTTCGGATCGGCGGCGTCGACGAGGGCGCCGTGGCGGCCCCGGGGCAGGTTCTGGTACACGGCGGGCATCGTGCCGATCACGGCGGCGGGGAAACGGGGGACCGTCAGCCCGAACTTGCGCCCGTGGATGAGCTGATCGAGCGCGTTGAGCGACCCGGCATTGGGGGGCGCGACGAGGATGACCCGGTCCACGTCCGCAGCGCCCGCCCACGTGACCTTCGGCGTCGAGCCGTCGGCGGGGAGGTCGGCGTCTCCATACCGGAGGAAGTACCGCGTCAGAAGCCCGCCCATCGAATGGGCCACGAGGTCGAACTTGACGTCGTAGTCTCCGGGTCCATAGCGCCGGACGTACTCGCGCAGGACGTAGGCCCGTTTCTCCGCTATGAAAGCTTTGAGCCGTCCGGCGTTCTCCACGTTGTCCAGCCGCCAGTCGTAGTCGAACTGGAAGCATGTGAAGTGGTCCGGGCCGTAATCGATGCTGTTGAGGTCTCCGGATTCATCCTTGTAGCCGCCGATGCCGAGGGCGTCGAGGATGTTGTAATAAGCCTTCACGTTGATGGGCAGGCCGAGGACCTTCAGCTTGACGCGGTCGAGCACGCCGTTCGGGGCAACGTCGTCGTGGAGGTTCGGGAGGGGAGCGCCCTCACGCATGGGGAGGGCGAGCAGGCGTGCGCCGTCGGGTCGGGTGGGGTTGGCCCAGTCGCCGGTGAACGAGCCCCAGACCACGCGCCCGGAGGCGCTGTCAACCAGGTTCGATCCGAGGATGCCCGGGATGAGGATGATGGGGTTGCGTCGCGCGTCGTGAAAGCGGGCGCTTCGGTCGTAGAGCTCGGACAGATGCGGGGTGGGGCGGGAGCCGGCGCATCCGGTGAGGAGGACGAGGGCGAGGATCAACGCAAGATAGCGATTCATGCCCTTTTCGTGTCCCGGGGGACGTCTCGGGTTACAACAGGCGGGTTCGCGTGGCCGTGCGTTTCAGGCGTTCGATGCGGCGTCGGGAGCGTCCCGGAGATAGGCGTCCGTCCCGTCGAGCCAGTCCCGGCGGGGCGGGCTGAAGAGGTCCACGTCGAGCGTGTCTTCGAGGGCCTCGGCCATGTGTGGGACGTTGGGGGGGATGTGAAGCACCTCGCCCGCCCGCACGATGATCTCCTCGCTTTCGTCCTCGCCGAGCCGGAAACGGAGCGCGCCTTCGAGCACGTACGTGATCTGCTCGTTCTCGTGATGGTGCCTGGGCACGACGCACCCTTTCTTGAGGTACACGTGCGCGAGCATCAGGCGCTCGCCCGTGATGAGCCGCCGGTCGAGGCGGTCCGAGACGCGCTCGCGCGCCATGTCTTCCCATCGGTAAAACGTGACGTTGCTCATGGCTGTTCTTCCCCGGGAAATGATCGAAATCCGGGGACATGATAGGGCGTGCGAAGCAATCCGCCAAACCGGCGCACGAGTGAAAACTTCGGGGCGGGACTTCCGTAACGAGGGCTTCCCGAAAATCACTCAAAACGGCCGGTTCCGTCGGAGCTCCATCGCGCGCAGGATTGGTCGTCGAGGTCCCCACATGAAGGCATTGCCCCGCTTGAAGTCTTATTTCGTCACGCCGTATCTGACGTTTGCCGCCGCGCTCGGCCTCTACGCGTTCTACCGCTTCGTTTCCGGGTTCGATCTCGGCTGGTTCGGCGCGGCGTTGACCACGCTGCCGATCGTCTCCCTGGTGGCCGTGGCGATGATGTTCAAGCGCGTGGCCCGTACCCGCGCGCGGATGCCCGCGCTCGTGGGGCTCGGCATCCTGGGGGTAGGCTTGTCGGCGTACGCCTACGTGGCGGGGACGTCGGATGCGGGGGCGCTGAGCGCAGCGCTGGTGGGCTTCGGGCTGTTCCTCGTCTATGATCTCTGGTACTCCGATCTCGGGCGCGCGCCGAGCGCGACGCTCGAGGTGGGGCGGCGGCTCCCGATCTTTACCGTAGAGGACGAGGACGGCGTGCGCGTGCGGGCGGATCGTTTCTTCGGCGGACCCACACTCTTTCTTTTCTATCGGGGCAACTGGTGCCCGTTCTGTATGGCGCAGATCGGAGAGCTTGCCGGGCAATACGAGGAACTGGTGCGTCGGGGCGTCTCCGTCGTGCTCATCAGCCCTCAGCCGCACGGGCACACCCGCGCGCTCGCGCGAAAGTTCGACCTTCCCTTTCACTTCCTCGTCGACGTGGACAACCGGGCCGCCGAGATGCTCGGGATCGTCGCGCGCGGCGGGCTGCCGCTCGGGCTCGAACTGTTCGGGTATGAAACCGATACGGTTCTGCCGACGGTCATCCTGACCGATGCCGAGGGGGAGGTGCGCTGGGTAGATGAGACCGACAATTACCGCGTGCGCCCGGAGCCGGCCACCTTTCTTCGCGCGCTCGACGCCCGGCTCGACACTGCCTGACCGACGCGGCGGCGGTACGCGACGAACTCGAAGGCGGGATGATCCTCTCGCTTCACCTCTTCCCATGCCGACAGGTCGAACTCGGGGAAGAACGTGTCGCCGGAGAACGTCCCTTTGATGTAGGAAAGATAGAGGGCGTCGGCGAGCGAGAGGGTCTGTCGGTAGATGCTTCCGCCGCCGGCGACGAAGATCGTGCGACCGATCTTGCGGGCACGGGCGAGCGCGCCTTCCACGCTGCCGCAGACGACGACGCCCGGCCGCTTCTCCGCCGTCCGGCTGACGATGAGTGTGTGGGCGCTCGTGAGGTCGCCGCCGAAGATCTCGAACGTACGCCGCCCCATGATGACGGTCTGCCCTTCGATGAACGAGAGGTACTGCCGGTATTCGTCCGGCACGCGCCAGGGCATGCCGTCCCCCGCGCCGATGACGCGATCGTAGGAGAGAGCGGCGATGAGGATGATCGGAGGCACGTCGGGAGGAAGGCCGGGGGTCAGAACGGCATTGAAAGGAGAAAGGCCGTCGTCATGATCAGCGGCAGGGCCGGGAGTTTTTGTCCGGTGGTGAAGGGTCCCCGTGCTTTGGGACGACAAGGATCGAGAAAGATCAAATGGCGCATCGGGACCGCTCCGGGTCGGTTGCGACGGCGGCTGATGACGCCGGGTCTACGATGCGAAACGAGGGCGGGTTACGACCATTCAGGACGGCCGTTCAACAAAAAAAATCGTCTCGAGGAAAAAGGGGCTCCAGGATCGGCAAATAGGAGCGGAGTGGAGAAGGGGTTCGAAAAGCGCTTTTTCGGGGACGTTTATCCGCAAAAGGGTCGGGACCGGGATGCTTCTGGACATTCTTCCGGTCCGCGCAATTCCAATGTCCCATTTTTTTTGACTTTACCCTTGGACAATTTTTTTTGAATTAGAGGTAAAGCTTCATTAGCTTTCAACCTGTAGAAGCGTTTCGTTGCCCACCATTGCTTCGTAAGACCGCAGCTTCACACCGCAATCTGATCATGACGGGGTTTCCGGGACGGTTCCCGGTACGTGTGCGCGACACATCGGACGGCTCCGGCATACTTCTGTGGCATCCGAATGGCCATTTTCGTTCGGGACGGCGGCACATCGAGGCAAGTCTTTGCGCATCGCTTCTATGGCGAAAGCAAATTTCCTTACCCACTAAGTAGAGGAGGTACCAGATGAAAGGACGGATACTACCGTTATTCGCCCTGCTCCTGTTGTGTTTCCCCTTGCAGGCTGCCGCACAAGGCACGATCAAGGGGACCGTCATGGAGAGCAGCACCGGGGATGTGTTGCCCGGAGCCCAGGTATTGCTCGTGGACCTGAACATGGGCGCCGTGACAGACCTTGACGGCGATTTTATCATCGAAAATGTGCCGGCGGGTAAACACCGCCTCGAAGTGCGTTTCGTCGGATATCGCACCATTCGCACCGAGGTGGATCTTTTAGACGGGGAGACGAAGACGCTTCCCCTGCTCATGGAAGAAGCGGCCATCAACCTTGATGAGGTCGTGGTCACCGGCGCCGGTGGTCCCGTCGAGAAGCGTAAGCTCGGCAACTCGATCGGCACCATCGACGTCTCGCAGCTGGAGTCGGCGCCCATCCAGACGTTCTCGGACGTGCTGCAGGGCCGTGAGCCGGGTCTTGTGGGACTGCCCTCGGGCGGTCAGACGGGAGAGGGCGCGCGCATCCGCATCCGTGGTTCGGCGAGCCTTTCCCAGAGCAACGAGCCCATCATCTACATCGACGGCGTGCGCGCCAACAACGGCGGCGGCCTCACGTTCAACCCGGGCGGTTCGCCCTCGCGGCTCGACGACATCAACCCGGAATCCATCGAGCGCGTCGAAGTGCTCAAAGGGGCGGCCGCGGCCACGCTCTACGGCTCGGAAGCCTCGAACGGCGTCATCCAGATCTTCACGAAGCGGGGCAGCGTAGGCCCGCCGAGGTTCAATTTCAGCATCCAGCAGTCGGCGAGCGTTTACCCGAAGGTCTATGACGCCAACACGGGCTTTGCGCGCTCGCAGGCCCAGGCGGACACGATGGCCAAGTGGCTGAACGTGTCCGGGCTGCGCCCCTACCAGCTCGTCGAGCGGGAGTTCATGGAAGATCTCTACGAGACCGGCAACGGCCAGACGTACTCCGCGTCGGTCAGCGGCGGCTCGCCGGGGATCACCTATTTCGCCAGCGTCCGGTGGTTCCGCGAAGACGGACCCTTCGGCGGCAAGAAGGGACGCCGGTATCCGCCGGGCGTCAAGACCCGCGTGGAGGACATCGCGCGGCGCGCCCAGGCCACGGCCAGCCTGAACATCTTCCCGACGGACAAGCTGCAGTTCCGCATCACGTCGAGCTATACGGACTCGTTCCTCGAGACGATGGACTCGAACAACAACATCTACGGGGTCTCCTCGCTGGCGCAGTTCAGCAAGCCCGAGCTCGTTCGGTATAACAACCAGACCGGCACGGTGGCCTTCGCCACGGTCAACGAGGCGATGCAGCAGGTGCTCCAGCAGAACGTCAAACGGTTCGTGGGCAGCCTGGGCACCAACTACCGGCCCCTGGAGATGCTGACCCTCGACGCCACCTTCGGCGTGGACTTTACGACGCAGAAGGACACCGACGTGCGGCCCTTCGGCTGGAACATCGACGGCTTCTCCGGCAGTGAGCCCGACGGCAGCCGCGACAACCGGACGACGAACAACCTCGAACTCACCTTCGACGTGAAGGGCACGCTCCGGAACGAGCTGACCGAGAAGCTGGAATCGACGTTCCTCTTCGGCTCGCAGGGCTTCGTGACCAACCGCGACATCCTGCAGGGCAGCGGCGTCAACTTCCCCGGTCCCGGTTTCAACGTGGCAGGGGCCGCCTCGGTCGAAGACGTCTTTGAGTTCTTCTCGGAGATCGTCAACATCGGCGTCTTCTTCCAGGAGCAGATCGGCTTCAACAACTACCTCTACGTGACCGCCGGCGGACGCCTCGACGCCAACTCGGCGTTCGGCTCCGACTTCAGCACGGTCTTCTATCCGAAGGTCTCGGCCTCGTTCATCCCGTCGGACGCGCACTTCTGGCGTCCCATCGGGCCGATCACGTCGCTTCGGTTCCGCGCAGCCCTCGGGAAGTCGGGGTTGCAGCCCGGCGCTTTCGACGCGTTGACCACCTATACGGCGCTCTCCTCGCAGAACGGCCCGGGCATCGTGCCGAGCAACCTCGGCAACCCGGAGCTCAAGCCGGAGATCTCGACCGAGTGGGAAGTCGGCATGGAGACGGGGCTCTTCAGCGATCGCCTCGGTTTCGAAGCGACGTACTGGGACCGGACCGTCAAGGATGCGCTCATCGACCGGCAGTTCCCGGTCTCCGGCGGCTTCCGCTCCACGCAGCTCGACAACATCGGCGAGCTCAAGGGACGGGGGCTTGAACTGCAGTTGAACGCGCTGGTCTATAACTCGTCCGAAACGTCGGTCAACTTATTTGCCAACGGCGCTTACCTGTGGGAGAAAGTGACCGACATGGGCGGCGCGCCGCCGATCAAGGTGGGCGGCAGCTATCCGCGTTACCGGAACTATCTGACCGAAGGCTATGCGCCCGGAACCAACTTCGGCGCCAAGCTCCTCGACGTGCCCTCGGGCTCGCTTCCGGTGGACTTCAACGGCGACGGCCAGCCCGACACGGAGTCGCAGATCCTCGACTTCCTGAGCGGGCTCGACGAGAGCACCGCGCGCTTGCCGAACACGACCAGCATCGTTCTGCTGGCCGACGATCCGAACCCGGACGACTTGCTGACGGGCAAGTTAACCCACTTCCTCGGCAAGCCCACGCCGGACTGGTCGGGCTCGTTCGGCGGTTCGGTGAAGTTCCTGCGTAACTTCACGTTCTCGACCATGTTCGAGTACCGGACCGGGAATTTCTACGTGAACAACCTCACGGGGGCGTTCCGGCAGTCCAACCCGGTCATCGGGCGCAACACGCCGCAGTCCGCGCGCGTGGAGCTGAACTACATCACCGGCGGCGTCGATGCCAACGGCAACCCGCAGAACAACCCGCAGGTGCGCCTCGACGCGTTGCGCGAGTGGCTCAACTCCACGCTCGCGCTCTCGCCCTTCAGTGGTCTGAACACGATCAAGAAAGCCGATTTCATTCGCTGGCGCGAAGTGAGCCTGACGTACGACCTGCCTCGGTCGATGACGCAGCGTCTCGGGGTGCGCAGCCTCTCGTTGTCGGTCTCCGGGCGCAACCTGGCGCTCTGGACGAAGTACGACGGCGTCGATCCCGAGTTGAACGCCGTCGGTCGCGGCGCGGGAAGTTCGCTCTCGCAAAACTTCCTCAACGGGGTCGAAGCCTTCGGTTTCGTGATCCCGCGGCGGTTCCTGTTCACGCTTCGGATGGGGCTGTAATCGACGTACGGATCGGGTGAGGGAGGGCGGCTCGGCCTCCTTCTCCTCGCCCCGGTTTCCTGAGCCACGAATGCAAAACGACTGATATCATGAAGAAATGGATCAAAGGCCTGGCGCCGATGCTCAGCGCCGCGCTACTGGCCGTATGGACCCTCGCCGGATGCGGGATTCTCGACGTCGAGAACCCGAACAACCTGGTGGAGGACGACCTGAGCAACCCGGCGGCAGCCGACCCCATGGCCAACGGGGCGGAAGCCTCCGTCACCCGTGCGCTTTCCTACATCACCGCGCCCTATTCCGTCGCCACCGACGAACTCACCTGGGTGGGCTCGCGCGATGCCTGGGGGCAGCTCGATGACGGCGTCATCGACTTCTCGGGCAATGAGTTCACCGATCAGGCCTTCCCCTTCGTGGGCGAGGCCCGGTGGATGACCGACGAATTCATCGGACGGCTGGAGGCGTTCCAGGAAGCGGGCGCCGGAAGCACGAACGCGCTCATCCGGGTGTATCTCTATAACGCGATCATCTACACGACCATCGCCGACATGTTCGACGACTTCACGTTGTCGGACCGCACGGAGCCCGGGCCGCCCGTCGGGCCGGAGAACATGGTCACGCTCTACGATCATGCGCTCGGTTCGGTGAACAAGGCGCTGGCGCTCAACCCGAGCGGCGACCTCGAAGCCGCCCTGATGGGCATGAAAGCCCGGATCGTCTACAGCAAGGCCGTCTGGCAAAAGGTCAACCCCGTCAATACGAGCAGTCCGCTCGTGAACGCGGGCGCGGCCGAAGCGGCGGCGGCGCTGGGCGTGATGGACGGCGACTTCGTCTTCAAGCTGATCGCCGACGGCGGCTTCCAACTCGAAAACTACATGTCGGGCCAGATCAACGACCGCCTGGAGTTCACCTTCACCGACACGTGGGTCAAGCGCAACGCCGCCGGCAACAAGGTGGAGGAAGTGACCTATCCGGACATGATCGACGGCGTGGTGCATCCGTACCTGAAGGCCTTCATCGAGGACTTCGTGGCGCAGCGTCAATACGCCGACCTCCCGATCGTCTCGGCGCGCGAGATGCACCTGATCCTCGCCGAGTCGGCGCTGGCCCAGGGGGACATGAGCGGCTTCACCACGCACATCAACCAAGTGCGCGCCTTCGACGACCTGACGCCGTACAGCGGGCAGGTGAATGCGCAGGATCTCCTCATCGAGTCCCGCGCGGTGAACCTCTTCCTGCAGGGCCGTCGTCTGGCGGACCTCTATCGCTTCGGCCTGCAATCGCCGGAGTGGGAAAGCGGAACGCCGGCCACCACGCGGCCGGGCACGTTCCTGCCGATCACGAAGGTTGAGATCGAAGCCAACCCGCTGGTGAAATAACGCCTACGGGTTGCCGTAGCTCGGAAGCGCGGGAGAGTGGAGGCATGGCAGCGAAGACGCCGGAAGGAGACGTTCCTTCACGCGCTTTCGCTCCCGCTCCCGCTCTCCCGCGTTTTTGGGCTATGACCTCACGTATTGCGCCGGGCGCGGTCCGGAACCCGGCTGCCCGCCATGCGCTCCTCGGACGCATCCGCCTCGCATGAGTTTGAATCACAAAACGCACCGTCTCGGAAACCCGATGAACCTCCTCATACAGCAGCGCGCGAAACCGTTCGGTCTGTTGGTGTGGCTGTCGCTTCTGGCGGCCACGGGCTGCGGCCTCTTCGGAAGCGACCCGCCCGACAAGGCCCGCCTCCGCATCGAGGGCACGAGCGGCGCCCGGAGCGAACTCATCATATCCTCTGACTTCCTGTCCCAGCGTCAGCCCGTTATCGACGATTCCGGCCTGGTTTTGGGAGACACCATCCTCGTGCGTCTCTTTCAGTCCGACACCTTCACGGTTTCGCTTCCGTTCGAGCGCACCTTCGACATCAGTGAGAACAACCAGTTCTACGTGCTGATTCGTCGCTTTACGCCGGAGGCCGACGAGTTGTGGGCGCGCCTCTGGGTCGATGGAAAGCTGCGAAGCGACCGGCGTCCCAACGCCGATCAGGACTCGGTGACCATCATTTACAATTTCCGCGATCGCCCCCTCGTCGTGGATGAAGATAAGTTGTAAACTTTCCGGTATTTACGCCATATAAAGCAGAAATCGGGTTTCAGCGCCTCGGCAGGGGTTCCCGCGACCGACGACGGGGCCTGTCTCCCGTTTTCTTTTCGCTCACAATCGCTGATGAATCCTATGCGTCGTTTTCTGCTTTTGCTCGTGATGGTGCTGTCGCTTGCCGCGTCCGGATGTGATTTCTTCGGATCGGATAAGGAAGGCGGCTCCGGCAACCCCGACGGCGGCGATGGCGGCGGCGATCAGTCCGTGGTCGTCGACGGGTCGTAACGGCCCTCGGGCAGAAGGCACGCAGAAATATCTTCGAGGTCCCGGCAGGATTTGCCTCGGGCAAACAGGGTCCTCTTCTGCGATGCGCTTTTCACGCACGACCGGCGGTCAGACGCGCGTGAAAAGCCTATTCAGACCTAGTTATGAGACTCCGGACGTTCCCCCTCGTTGTCTTCTTTTTCCTGCTTCTCCCGGCGCTTTCGGCGGAAGCCCAACGTGCGGACGTCGCGCTCACCGGATACGTCCGAGACGCCGTGACCGGCGCGCCGTTGCCCGGCGCCAACGTGTTCGTCGCCGGCACCATGCTCGGCGCTTCCACGGACGCCGAAGGGTTCTTCTCGATCACCGGCTTGCCCCTGGGGTCGCTCGAGGTCGTGGCGTCTTTCCTCGGATATGACGCGGTCACGGAGCGGATGCGCTTCGAAGAAGCCGGAACGCGCGAACGCACCTTCCGGCTCACGCCCCGCGTGATCGAGAGTGAAGGGATCGAGGTGACGGCTCTTTCGGAGAAGACCTGGAAGAAGCGCTTCGACCGTTTCCGCAAGTTTTTTCTCGGCGTCTCGCGGAATGCCTCCAAATGTGAGATCCTCAACCCCGAAGTGCTCGACTTTGACGTGGGCAAGGACGCAGACGAACGCTTCGTCGTGCACGCGCGGGAACCCCTGATGATCGAGAACCGGGCGCTCGGCTATCTGCTGCAATTCGTTCTGGATGAGTTCGAGCTTCGGGAGCGAAGGCATTACGTGAAGTACAGCGGGCGGGTCGGGTTCACGGAGATGACGCCCGTCGACGAGAAGGAGCGGAAGAAGTGGGAGAAAAGGCGGCGTGAGGCCTATAACGGGTCGCTCCGGCACTTCCTCACCGCGCTCGTTCGGGATCGTCTCTGGGAGGAAGGGTTCATGCTGCTCTCGGAAGAGAAGCGTCAGGAATCGGTGTACGCGGGCGTGCCCGGCAACCGACCGGCGGCGCGCGTCAACGGGGTGAAGCCGCACGAGGTGCTTGAAGCCGCAGCGCTGCCGTTCGAACGGCTGCTGAACTTTCCCGGCTACCTCAAGGTCATCTATTTCAAGGAACAGCCGAGCGCGCA
Organism: Rhodothermales bacterium; assembly: GCA_026984335.1. Lineage (GTDB taxonomy): Bacteria > Bacteroidota > Rhodothermia > Rhodothermales > ISCAR-4553 > JALSSK01. The sequence goes on along the minus strand of JALSSK010000075.1, from coordinate 6,396 downwards.
GTATCTCAAATTTCGGGAATATGCGGCCCGGCGGCTCCGCACGAGCGAGGACGAGCAGGTCTCTTACATTGCGCTGAACCAGCCCGACGTGCTCATCACGACGGACGGGCTGGTGGAGGATACGTACGCCCTCACGAAGTTCGGATACTGGTATTTCGAGCGGGTGGCGGAGCTCCTGCCGATGGAGTATCACCCGGACGGATGGGGACGCGTCCACGGAAAGGTGGCCGGCGTCCCGGGGATGAACCTCGATCGCGCGCTTCGCAAGGGCGCCGCAGCGGTGAAGGAGGAACGCTACGACGAGGCGATCCGGCGGCTCCAACTGGTCGTGGCGACAGATCCCGGCTTCTATCTGGACGACGTCGGCTCGGCGGCATACTGGCTTGGCGTCGCGCACGAAGCCCTCGGCCACATGGCGGCGGCGCACGAGGCGTGGCGAAGCGGGCTCGACGGACTGGCCGAGAAACAGAAGCTCGAGTTGCGCCTGGCCGACACCTTCGTGCGGAGCGTCTTCGATCATCAGGATCAGACGTCGTACGAAAAAGCCTCCTTCGCTTACCTCGCGATCCTCGAACGCGCCGGGACGCCGCTCTCCGAGGCCGATGCGGCCATCGTCCGGCGGCACGTGGCGCAAATGCTCCCGATTCTGACCGACGAGGAGCGGGAGCGCGTGATCGAAGGACGCCCCGGCCCGTTGCTGCAAGGCCTGCGTCTCCGCCCCGACGCCGGCGACTTCCTGTCGACGTTCTGGCGCCGTCAGGACCCCTTGCCGGCCAGCCCGCTGAACGAACGTGTGGCCGAGCACCTGGCCCGCGTGGCGTATTCGGTGAAAAACTTTGCTTTCGACGGCTCGCCGGCGGGCTTCGACGACCGGGGCAAAGCCTACGTACGATACGGCCCGCCCTACTCGAAAAACACCATCCTCGTCGACGTCTCCCGCGCCACGCAGATCCTCCGGGAGAATGCCTATCCGATGCCCGGTACGCTCATCTCTCCGATGAACGAATTCTGGACGTATCGTCACGTGGACGACCTCATCCACTACGTCTTCGTGCTCAAGGGCGGGCGCTATCAGGAAGCTTCTCCCGAAGATCTGGTGCCGGACGACCTGAAGAGCGCGCACAAACGTCGTGGAGTCGGGCACACCGACCCCGCCACGATGAGCAATCCCGGCGGCATCCAGGCTCCCGCCAATCAGGTGATGGCGGAAGCGCTCTTCGAGTTGCGGAAGGGACTCTACGCGCAACTGGCGCTCTACCATCCGGTCTATGAAAAGCAGGTCGAAGAGCTCGAATATCAGGATTCGGACATCCGCGCGACCAAGTTTGGAGACAACCGGTCGGTTTCGGCTTCGGCGCTCTCGTTCGTTTACAGCGCCGAGGCTAAGTTCGACCTGCTCGCCCGTGAGGCCGTCCGGCGTCGGGAAGACGAAGCGCCGCGCGCCTTCTCCCGCATCATCGACGCGCTCGAAACGCTGCCTGTGGAGAGCCGCATCGCCCGTTTCCTCGACGAAGACGGCTCGACGCGCACCGAGGTGTACTGGAGCCACCTCCCCGGCAGCCTGACGATCTCGAAGAAACTGCGCAAACGCACCCTCCCTTCGTCGGCGCCGCCGCCCGAGAAGTATCTGATCGAGATGGTGGTCAACCTGAACTCGGAAGACTATCGTCGCCGCGTGCCGACGACGCTTCGCTATCTCGCCGCCGATCTGCCGCGCGGCGCGCCGGCCCCCGTTCAGATGGTGGAGGTGACGGGCAGCACGACGCCCTACCACCTGGCGATGCAGTGGGACGAGTACCTCGCCGGCGAGACGGGCGACGACGTCTCCCGCGGAGCGTACCTCCGCACGGGCGTTCAGCAATATGATAATCTCATGCCGCTCAACCCCGATCCTTTCACGCTGGAGATGAGCGACCTCAAGCCCGTTTACATCGAAGAGGAGGGCAGCATCGTCCGGTTCCGGAACGCGGACGATCCGTCGTCGAGCGTGCCGTTCCCGTTTGCCACGCTCCGGCCCGAGATGGCGCTCGGCCTCGAATTCGAAGTATACCACCTCGCCTTCGGCGCGGACGACCGGGTGCACTACGCGGTCGAATACGAGATCGTGATCGATCCGGAACGTCGGGGCGAGAAGCGCACCTCGGCCCATACCGCCTACACCGGCGCTTCCACCACCGCAAAGGAGTTCATCGGCGTAGACCTTCGGAGCATCGACGAAGGCCCGCTCCGGATCATCGTCCGCGTCATCGACGAGGTCAACCATCGCACCGTCGAGCGCGCGCTTGACTTTACGCTCGAACGATGAGCGTCAACGCATGAGCGTCAACGCATGAGGGTCATCGTACGCGTGAGAGGACCGGACGGGCTTTCCAGGCGATAGACGTACAGCCCGTTCGGGAGCGCGCCCGCCTCGAAGCGCGCCCGATGGACGCCCGGCCCGAGCACCCCCGAAACGAGCGTGGCGACCTTCCGCCCGAGCATATCATATACTTCGAGCCGGACGGGTCCGGCCGCGGCAAGTTCGAAACGGATCTCGGAAGATGCGGCGAAGGGGTTCGGGTAATTCTGAAAAAGCGTCGATGCGTGGGCGGGCGGCGATGCTTCGGTGGCGGTGACCACCACGGCCTCGAAGACGGGCAGGAGGACGCTCGCCCCCGAAAGGGTGACGCTCAGGTTCTCCGGATTGAAGGTGAGGCTGTCGCTTCGAGGGGTGATGGTGTAGTCGCCGGGAGTGAGGTCGGCGAACTCGAAGTTGCCGGCGGCGTCGGTGGCGGTCGTGTCTGCCTTCGCGCCGGAAAGCTCCACCGTCACCCCTTCTACGCCCTGACCACCGGAGACAATCACCCCGCGGATGCTCTGTCCCTGTTGGGCGTGCGCGGGGAAGGTGAGCATGACGAAGCTCAGGAGAAACAGTAGCTTTTTGAACATAAGGAATCCTTGGGGAAAAGGGATACACGGTAAGGGCGGAGGAGGCGTCCGGCGCTTCTTCCGCCCGGGTTATCCATTGAGTTATCGGGTCTGCGCTTTCATTACAGCTCATACGCGATACGCCCCCATATGGTGCGCGGACAACGGTGCGGGGACCTGAGAAAAGAGCAGGTTCGAACGCCCGGGCCGGGCTCTGCCGCACTCCGCAGGACGCCTCGCGTGAGGGTTCATCGGAAGCCTGTTCGCACGGTCGTGGACCCCGGACAAGGTAACGCATGCGGCGACCATTTCCACCTCCGTGGGAATGACCGGGCACGTGAAAGACAAGGCCGGTGGTTCTTGAAAAGGGAATACCCTTCATAAAAGGGACCCCGGTAAAAATGCAGCGGCGGCCTTCCGGTTGCGTTTTCCGGACATCCATGCCGGGGCGAAGCAAGCCCGGTGAACGATTGCCCGGAAGACTCGGACAGGCGTTCAGAGCTTCAGGAAGCACCACTCCTTCGTTGCCGGCGCCGTGCCCATCTGCAGGCCCTTTTTCTCGGCGACGAGGATGTTGTTCGAATGGTTGAAGCCGAAGCCGTGCTCGGGGTCGTACAGGCCCGGTTCGTTCGAGAAATGCATCCCGGCTTCCATCACGGTATAGTCGCCGAGGGACTGGTACGGCGGCTGGTGTCCCTCCATGCCCTCGCCGTGCCCCGGGCGGTGATAGATCAGCGGGGCGCATTCGTGGGCGACCTGATAGGCGTGCACGTCCCTGGCGACGTTTGAGCACGTGTTTCCGGCATAGGACTGTTCGGCCTGGATCTCATAGGAGCGGGTATGCACGTCCCACACGTGCTCCTGCCAGTCGGTCCACGGGGCGAAGAGGAAGGAGCGGTACTGTTCGCCGCCGTAGCCGCCCACGCGCACGACGCCCGCGAGCTGAAGCGCGTCCCCCGGCTCGATGCGGGCCCATGAGACCTGGTTCGGGTGGGGGTACGCCGTCTTCCGCCCGGTCCGGCATCCGACGCCGACGGAGATGCCGACGGCGTTGTGCGGCTCGCCCGTTTGCGGGATGTCCTGCATGATGCGGTGCATGCCCCAGAGCGTGACGGCGTTCCGGATCTCCCAGTCGAGCGTGCCGAGGCCGCGTTCCATGAGGTAGTTGCGCGCGAAGGCGTGGATCTCCGACCAGTAGTCCATGGCGCGCTGGGTCAGGGCGTTCTCCATGTCGTCCTTGACGATGCGGTGGCGCATCAGGATGTCGTACACGTCGACGAACCGGGCCTCGGGCATGGCGGCGGCCACGTGGCCCCATTTGCCGCTCTTCGGACGGGTTTTCTTCGGCGTCTCCGTCTCGCCCGTCATGTTCCGGTGCGGGCGGTCCGCCTGTCCGGGCATCACGCCGATCTCCGCCATGCCGCCCATGTCCGCGCCGATGGTCTTGTCGCCGTACCCGAGGTCGGCGAGGGTCCGGCCCCACCATCGGTACAGGTTCACCGTGTCGCCCTGAACGACCTTGCCCTCGTTCGGGAAGGCTCCGGCGGCGTGGGGGTAATCGAAATAGCCGAAAGCTTCGGTGCTCCACCATGAATGGACGAGCTCGCGGTCGAGGCCGGGGTGGAGCCAGATGAGGCCTTCGGGGTCATCCATCGGGAGGAAGCACGCGAAGGGGCGCTCGGTGGTGGAATGGAAGAGGCCGGTCGCGTAGATGATGTTCCACCGGTTCGTCAGGAGCAGCCCGCCGTCGACGCCGCGCGCGCGGGCCTCCTCCTTCAGTTGTCGAGCCTTCGCCTGATACCACGAGAGCGGCAGACGGTGGAAGTCGGCGGCGGCGGGGAGTTCGTGACGCCGCTTTTTCTGCTCTTTGCGAAGCAAGGCGAAGCTGTCGGTGTTTCGCTCGGCGCGGGCCATCGCGCGTTCGTCCGGCCATACGGCCTTCGGCCCGGTGACGACGGAGCCGCCGAGGCCAAGGCCCGCCATCATCATGAAGTCGCGTCGGTTGTACGGCATGGTCGTGTGGGGAGGGATGGGGGGGACGGCTTATCGCAAGCGTTCGAGCAACGCCCGCGCATTGGCGTTGCCCGGATCGAGTTCGAGCACTTTCTCAAAGAGCCGACGGGCTTCCGCCTTGCGCCCGGCCTGGAGGTACACGAGGCCGAGGCTGCCGTAGCCGGCGGGGTTGTCCGGCGCCGTGAGGATCGCCCGGTAAAACTGCCGGGCCGCCGCGTCGAGCTTTTTTTGCGTCAGGTACACGGTGCCGAGTTGAACGTAGGCGTCGACGAGGTCGGGGTCGAGGCGGAGGGCTTCGGTGAAGGCGCGGGCGGCAGCGTCGGGTTTTTGTGCCTGAAGGTAGAGGAGGCCGAGGTTGTGCCACGCCTTCGGGCGGTGCGCCGGGTCGAGCGCGACGACCTGCTCGAACTGCGCCGTGGCTTCCGCCGTCAGCCCGGCCCGGAGGAGCGTCTCGCCGAGCTTGACCTGCGCCTCGATGAGCTTCGGCTGAAGGGCGACGGCGCGGCGGAGCGCGGCCAGGGCTTCGTCGGTGTGGCCGAGCGCGTCGTGGAAAGAGCCGAGCCAGAACTGCACCCAGGCGTGTTCGGGATAGACGCTTGCAGCCTCGGCGAGCACCGTCACCGCCGCCGCGAGCGAGTCTTTCTCGCCGAGCGCCCGCGCCCATGCGATGCGGGCCTCTACGTGATCCGCGCCCCGCGCGAAGCCGCGCCGCGCATAGAAGAGCACCGAGTCGACGTACGCCGGGACGCGGTGCATCGTCTCGTAAAAGTCGAGGTAGGCGATGGCTGCTTCGAGGTCGTCCTCGGCGGTATGCGAGGTGCGCGGGGCGATGACGTGGGCGCTCCGGCCCTTCTCCTGAAGCGCGATCAGATGCATCGGCAGGGGGCTGTCGAAGGCGGGGCGGCCCGCGTCGGGGTCGCGGGGCGGGCCGGGACGGCGGCGGATCCAGTGGTCGGTGAAGATGACGTGCGGCACGTTCGTGGTGCCGCCCTGCGCCATGTGGCACGAGACGCAGTCGCCCGTGACGGCTTCGGCGGGGGACGACGCCTCGGGACGCGCGCACACGGCCTCGTGCCCGGCGTCGTGGCACGTCAGGCAGGCGTTGTTGTAATGGTCGGGTTCGAGAAGCGCTTTCGGGGTGTGCGGGTCGTGACACGAGTCGCACGTCATGTCGCTCTTTTGATAACATAGGCTCCGCGCGAGGCGGACGGGATGCGAGTCGATGCCGACGGCCTCGGGGTCGGTCAGCTCGAGGTCGGGGACGAAGACGGTGTGATGCGCGGCCAGCGGCATGCCGGGGCGGAACGTGGTCGGGTCCTCGCCCGGCTTGAAGACGAGCACGCCCGCGAGGTGGCATTGCTGGCACACGGAGAGCCGGCGGCCGCGATCCAGCCGCGCGGGGTTGACGATGGTCGGGTCGGCTTCGTCCGGGTCGGCTTCGTCCGGAGCCGCCCGCCACTTCGCCACGTGCGCGCT
>JALSSK010000074.1 GCA_026984335.1 Rhodothermales bacterium | reverse complement strand
AAATTCCTGTGGTATCCGACGGACTGAGCCTCGGAGCCGACCGGAGTTGGCCCGGTCTGGTGGATCCTCTTCACGCGCCACTAACGGGCAAGGGCGCCATCCGCCGCGTGCGAAGCGCCGGGAAAAATGCTTATGGTCCGATGGGGAAATCACCCGGGTCCGAATGGGGAAATCACCCGTGTCCGAATGGGAACGCGCCCTATTGGGAAAAGATGGGTGGGGGCGTACTATTCATACCCTTTCTACTGAGAATGAGCGAGCGCGTGTGAATGCGCCGGAGGTCGTCATGTATGTCGCATCCAAAGAAGCCGTCGATGCCCGCCTGGAAACCCTTGTCCGCGCTATCGAACGTCTCCGCGGCCTCGAGCTCACCGAGGAAGCCGGTGTGGCACAAGCCCTGGAGACCGGTCGCAAAGCCATGGGCGCCCTTGCGCGCTATTGCGAAAGCCTCCGACGAATGGAACGAGCGCCGATAGCCCCGCGCCGCGCCGCCTGAGGCGCGCGGTGCGGATGAGCGCCTATGACGCGACCGAGGGGCCCCCTGACGGGGGATTCTTCACCCCTTCGTGTGGGCGGCGATGTAGTCGAGCGCGTCGGCCGGAGTGGAGGCGACGTGATAGAGGTCGCGATACCGGGGGTGTGCGAAGCCCGTCCGGTAGTAGTGCTCGAAGAGCTCGAGTAAGGGCTCGTAGAAGCCGTCCGTGTTGACGAGGGCGATGGGTTTGTGGTGATAGCCGAGTTGGCGGAGCGTGAGCACCTCCATGAACTCCTCCAGCGTCCCGAAGCCTCCGGGCAGCACGACGAACGCCTCGGCGCGGGTGAACATGTGGCGTTTCCGTTCCTGCATCGTCTCGGTGATGATCAGTTCGTCGGCCACTTCGTAGGCCACGCCTTCGACTTGCCGGAGCGCCTCCGGGATGACGCCGAAGACCTCGCCGCCGTGCTCGTGCACGGCCCGCGCCACCGTCCCCATCAGCCCCACGTTGCCGCCGCCGTAGACGAGCGTGTGGCCGCGCTCGGCCAGCAGCCGTCCCATCTCGGAGGCCGTCGCGAAATATTTCTCGTCGATGTGATTGCTGGAGGCGCAATAGACGCCGACGGGTCGGATCATGTGCGGAAACGGTGGAAGGAAGGTTGAGGGGAGGCGGTTTTCGTGGCGTTCACGTTCGGCTCATGGGGACGGGCGGAAATCCCGGAAGGCGAAGCGGGCATAGGCTTGCTCCGCCGTGCTGAACCAGCGGTACGAATCCGCCCTCCATTTTTTGTATGCCTGATAGACCTTGTTATAGGTCGCATCGGCGGCGGCGTGTTCTTCGAGCAGATCGAAGGCGTTCCGCTCGGCGGCTTGCATGATGTCGTCGGGGAAGGGGCGGAGTTGCACGCCCTTGTCGAGCAGGCGACCGAGGGCGGGCGGGTTCTTGGCGTCATAGCTGGCGAGCATGCCCACGTTGGCCTCGGCGGCGGCCGCTTCGAGCGCCTGCCGGTAGGCGTCGGGCAGGCGGTTCCAGGCGTCGCGGTTGACGTAGAAGCTCAGCGCCGGGCCGGGCTCCCACCAGCCGGGGTAATAATAGTACTTCGCCACCTCGTCGAAGCCGAGCTTTTCGTCGTCGTACGGCCCGACCCACTCGGTGGCGTCGATGGCGCCGCGTTCGAGGGCGGGGTAGATGTCGCCGCCGGCGAGCACCTGCACCGTCACGCCGAGGCGGTCCATCACCCGCCCGCCGAGGCCGGGGATGCGCATCTTGAGCCCGCGTAGATCCTGCAGGCCGTGAAGCTCCCGGCGGAACCAGCCGCCCATCTGCACGCCCGTATTGCCGCCGGGGAAGTTGAGCACGTTGAAGTCGGCGAAGAGCGCGCGCGTCAGGTCGAGGCCGCCGCCGTGGTAGAGCCAGGCGTTGTACTGCCGGGCCGTCAGGCCGAAGGGCACGGTGCAGTCGAAAGCGAGCGCCGGGTTTTTGCCGATGAAATAGTAGCTTGCCGCGTGGCCCATATGGACGGCTCCTTTCTGAACGGAGTCGAGCACCTGATCGAAGGGGACGAGCTCGCCCGCCTGAAAGACGCGGATGCGGAAGCGGTCCTCGGTGAGCGCGCGGACGCGGTTGGCCAGCACGTCGGCCGCGCCGAAGATGGTGTCGAGCGAGCGGGGGAAGCTGGAGACGAGCTGCCACGTCACGCGGGGTCGGGTCTGAACGGCCGCCGCCTCGCCCGGTTCGGCGGCCTTGCCGCATCCCGCCAGCAACCCGCCGCCCGCCGCGCCGACGGCCGCCTTCCTCATGAAATCACGCCGTTTCATCGTCATCGTCTGTGTCCGTGAGCCGAAAGGAAACGGCGTCAGTATACAGGATGAGGCCCGCAGGCGCAATACGAAAGCGCGGGGCGCGGGGGAAACCGAACCGGCGGGTGCGGCAAAGAAAAAGGGGAGCAGGCGTTGCGCCCGCCCCCCCGTTTCCCGGAAGTCCCGGCGTCACTTCAGAAGCGCCATCCGGCGCGTCTGCCGGAAGGTCTCGGACTGGAGCACGTAGACGTAGATGCCCGCGCTGAGGTCCGTGGCGTCGAAGCGGACCTGATGGCTGCCCGCCTCGCGGAAGCCCTCGGTGAGCGTGGCCACCTCGCGCCCGAGCGCGTTGAAGACCCGCAGCGTCACGTCCCCGGCCTCGGGCAACGTGAAGGCGATCGTCGTCGTCGGGTTGAAGGGATTGGGGTAGTTCTGGTCGAGCGTGAAGGCCGCCGGGAGGTCGGTCTCCGGCGCGCCGGTCTCGGCCCCGAGCGCCTCGAGGTCCGTCGCCCACTCGCTCACGGCTACGGCTCCGGCGGCTTTGGCGGCCGCCTTCTCCCACGTGAAGCCGTCCGAGGCGTCGGGGGTGGGGTACGCGCCGACGCTGCCGGTCTGCGTGTACGTGCCCGCCGGGAGGCCGCCCGGGACGGTCTGCGTGAGCGTGCGGCTGATGGTCCCGCCCGCGGCGATGGTCCGCGAGATCGGCCCGATGGTGCGGCTGCCGCCCGGGCCGGAGATGTCGATCCAGATGTCCACGTTGGCGCTCGACGCGCCGTTGTTCGTCACCGCGATGTCGTACTGGAAGCTGCCGCCGGCGGCGTCGATCACGATGGGGTCGCCGACGGGCGTGAGCGTGACGGCGACGTCCTGCGTGCCGCCGCCCACGCCGAGCGCATCCCAGAAGGCGGTGTTGAAGGTGCTCGTGCCGCTGTTGTTGCCGCCGCCGCTGGTGGAGCATCCGCCGTGCGTGTGCACGCCGACGGCCATGCCCGTGGCGTCGTCGATGACGGGGCTGCCCGAGTTGCCGCCCTCGGTGTCGGTCTGATAGCGCATCGTCGTGCCCGAGGACCCGGCGTTGGGGCCGACGTGCGTCTGCTCGGTCTGGTTGTCCACGCCGTCGTCGACGCCGTAGCCGGTGATGCGGATGTTCGCCGGGCCGAGGTCCTGCTTCAGCGCGAAGGCGGCGCCCTGCGCGTCGATGGGCTGAAGGCCGGTGACGCTGTTGTCGAAGACGGTGAAGACGCCCCAGTCATTGCCGATGCCCCCGTTGCTGAAGACGCGGCTGGAAGTGTCCACGGTGTACTGATCCTCCGGCCCCGGATGCTGAATCGCGCCGCTGGAGAGCGAGGGCGGCACGTTGAACTCGAGCACGTTCGCCAGCGAAGAGGTGGCCAGGCAATGGCCCGCCGTGACGATCTTGCCGTTCTCGATGATCCATCCCGTGCAGCCGATGTTGAGCAACCGCCCCGCCGCCGGGTCGGTCGAGGGCACGCGGTCGTCCGTGGGGCCGCACTGCGAGAGCGGGCCGGCGGCGTCCTCGCCCGCCACCAGGGCGTCCACCGTCACCGAGACGTCGCGGTCGCCGGGGGCGACGTGCAGCTGCACCTCCACGGCGTCGCCGTTGAAGTACGCGCTTGTGTTTTGCCACTGCGCCATCGCGCGGGCGTCGAGCCGCTGCGTCGCGCCGTCCTTGAGCGAGGTGACCGTGACGAAACTGCCCGCGCCGAGACGCGCCTCGCCAAAGCTCAGACGCACCCACGGGGCGCCCGCCGCGCGAACCACCTCGCTGAAAGCCACCACCGGAGCCGAACCCTGCCCCTGATGCACGCCGGAAGAGAGCGCATACGGCATGACGTGCCGGGGCACGGGCGCCGTCTGTGCGGCCGACAGCCCCGGCAACCATAGAAGAATGAAAAGACCGTACGCGGATAGTTGTGCCACTCGATTCATGAACGTGTTCCTGAAGAAGATTAGGGGAAAGGGGATGGATGCCGGCACGATGTGCCCGATGAAGGGAGCCTTCCCTTGTTGAATACGTGAGCAAACCGCCGGGTCGCGTCTTTTTCGGCAGCTTTTTGCCCGGCGAGCGTCAGAGCTGCGTTCGAGGCAGGGGACCAGCGAAAAGACGACGTAAAAAAAGGAAAAACATCAAGAACCCCAAAAAAATATCACGCGGCCCCCTTTTTCCACTCCCGGAGGTTCTCGGCGCGATTCACCCACGCGGGCGGAGCGGGCGCATGACGGCTTCGGAGATGAGGTAATTGTCCGGCGTTTCGAGCACGTGAAGGACCGTGGCGGCCACGTCCTCGGGTTGCATCGGGTTCGACGTGAGATCGACGCCGGCGACCTGAAAAAACTCCGTCGCGATGGAGCCGG
>JALSSK010000073.1 GCA_026984335.1 Rhodothermales bacterium | reverse complement strand
CGTTCCGGCGGAAGACCTCGTGCCCGGCGATGTGGTCCTCGTCGAAGGGGGGGACGTGATTACGGCGGACCTCCGGCTCGTCGAAAGCTCGAAGCTCGAAGCCGACGAGTCGGTGCTCACGGGCGAGAGCCTGCCCGTCCCGAAGGACGTCCGGCCGGCGCCTCCGGAGGCGCCGCTCGCCGAACGCTCGTGCATGCTCTTCAAGGGCACGGCGGTCACGCGCGGGTCCGCCACGGCCCTCGTGACGGCGACCGGCATGGCGACCGAGCTGGGCCGCATCTCGGCGCTCGTGGCGGAGGCGGAGGAGGAGGCCACCCCCCTCGAGAAGCGGCTGAACCGGCTCGGCAGGCGGCTGATCCACGTCACCCTCGCGCTCACGGCCGTCATCGCCGCGGTGGGGATGTGGGCGGGCAAGGACGCCTTCCTCATGATCGAGACCGCCCTCGCACTCGCCGTGGCGACGATCCCCGAGGGCCTGCCCATCGTGGCCACGATAGCGCTGGCGCGGGGCATGCGCCTCATGGCGAAGAAGCACGCGCTCGTCAACCGCCTCTCCGCCGTCGAGACCCTCGGCGCGACGCACGTGATCTGCACCGACAAGACGGGGACGCTCACCGAAAACCGCATGACCGTCGCCCGCCTCGTGTTCGACGAGGGCGAGGAGGTTCTCGCCGAGAGGTTCGGGAAGGACGGCGCGCCGGTGACGTCGGACGAGCGCCGGGAGCTGCGGGAGGCGCTCGAGGTGATGGCGCTGTGCAACAATGCCTCGCTTCGGGACGGGAGCGAGGACGGGGCCACGGGCGATCCGCTCGAAGTGGCGCTGCTCGTCGCGGCCGCCCGCGCCGGCCTCGACCGGGAACGGCTGATCCGATCGTTTCCGGAACGGCGTGAGGAAGCCTTCGACCCGGACCGGAAGCTCATGGCGACGTTTCATGAGACGGAGCAGGGCTTTCGGGTGGCGGTCAAAGGCGCGCCCGAGGCCGTCCTCGCCGCCGCGACCCACGTGGGGACGGAGAGCGGCCCTCGGCCCCTCGACGACGCCGGGCGCAAGGCCTGGATGCGCCGGAACGAAGCGCTGGCCGCCGAAGGGTTCCGCGTGCTCGCCGTTGCCGAGAAGACGGTGGCGAACCTGGAGGCGGAGCCGTACGAAGCGCTCACCTTCCTCGCCCTCGTCGCGCTCCACGATCCGCCCCGCCCCGATGCGCGACCCGCCGTCGAAGCGTGCCGGGCCGCCGGGGTCCGCGTCGTCATGGTGACGGGCGATCAGCCCGTGACGGCGCTGGCCGTCGCACGAGCCGTGGGCATCGCGGATGGGGACGTCGAGGTCATCCACGGCGCGGAGGCGCCGGACCTGACGGCGCTCCCGGAGGACGAGCGGCGGCGCGTGCTCGAAGCGCCCATCTTCGCCCGCGTCACCCCGAAGCAAAAGCTCGACCTGATCGAACTGCATCAGCGGGCCGGGCGCATCGTGGCCATGACGGGCGACGGCGTCAATGATGCGCCCGCCCTCAAAAAGGCGGACATCGGGGTGGCGATGGGCAAACGCGGCACACAGGTCGCCCGGGAAGCCGCCGACATGGTGCTCGAAGACGATGCGTTCTCGACCATCGTGGCGGCCATCGAACAGGGGCGCATCATCTTCGGAAACATTCGGCGGTTCGTGTTTTACCTGATGTCGTGCAACGTGAGCGAGGTCATGGTTGTCGGTCTGGCTTCGGCGGCGGGCGCGCCCTTGCCCGTGCTTCCGCTTCAAATCCTCTTTCTGAACCTGGTCACGGACGTCTTTCCGGCGCTGGCGCTCGGTGTCGGGAAGGGGCCGTCGGACGTCATGCGCCGTCCCCCGAGGGCAGCGGACGAGCCGGTGCTCGGGCGGCGTCAGTGGTGCGGCATCGCGGCCTACGGGGGGATGATCACCACTTCCGTGCTCGGCTCGCTCTTTCTGGCGCGGACGGCGTTGTCGATGCCGGCCGGGGCGGCCGTCACCGTCTCTTTCCTTACGCTCGCGCTGGCGCAACTCTGGCACGTCTTCAACATGCGCGGTCGGCGGGAGAGCCTGTGGGTGAACGAAGTGACGCGAAATCCGTACGTGTGGGCGGCCCTTGCGCTGTGCGTCGGGCTCCTTCTCGCCGCCGTGTACGTGCCCGGGCTTGCCGGGGTGCTCCGCATCGCGGCGCCCGATGGACGCGCGTGGCTGCTGATCCTCGTGATGAGCCTGCTGCCGACGGTGGCCGGCGCCGCGTGGAACGGATGGCGGAGGCGCGCCGACGGGTCGTGAGACCGGCGCGAAGGGGCTCCGCACGGGGCCGGGGGGCGCAGACGCCCGACCGAATACAAACCCATTGAACGCGATGACACGAATTCTTCTGGTGGAAGACGAGCCGGACGTCGCCTCCTTCATCCGGCAGGGGCTGGATGAGGAAGGGTATGCGGTGACGTGGGTGAGCGCGGGGCGGGAAGCGCTCGAACACCTTCGGGAAGAGGCTGCCGACCTCGTTTTGCTCGACGTACAACTCCCGGACATGACGGGCCTGGAGGTGTGCCGCCGCCTGCGCATCCTGCGGCCGACCCTCCCGGTGATGATGCTCACGGCGCTCGACGCGGTGGAGGACAAGGTGCGCGGTTTGCGCGCGGGGGCGGACGACTACCTGCCCAAGCCCTTCGCCTTCGTCGAACTGCTCGCGCGAACGGAAGCGCTCCTCCGGCGCGCCCGGAACACGCCGTACGAGGGACTCTTCCGGGACGGCGCGCTCACGCTCGATCCCGTGGCGCACACGTGCCGGTGCGGGGCGCTCTCGCTCTCGCTCACCCCCAGGGAGTTCGACCTCCTGGCCTTCTTCCTCGGGCGGCGCAACGAAGCCCTCAGCCGTGAAGTGATCCATCGGGAGGTGTGGGGGCACGACTTCGACCGGGGCACGAACCTCATCGACGTATACGTGAACTACCTCCGCCACAAGCTCGCCGAGGCCGGGTGCGCCGCGCGCATCGAAACGGTGCGGGGGGTCGGCTACCGGTACGTGCCCGCCGGGGAGGCCGCCGATGCCTGACGCCGCCCGTCCTGCGCGCGCCCCCGCTCCCGTCGCCCGTCCGTCGTTCCGGCGCCGGCTGCTCGGGCGCGTCGGCCCGACCCTCGTGCTCGTGCTCGCCGCGCTCTGCCTCCTGGTGTGGGGCATCGCCTACGCCACGCTCAACCACACCGCCAACGATCTCGTCGAACGCGAGATCGAAGAGGTGATCTCGGAGATCCTCACCCCCTCGGGGGCGCTCCTGGTGGACCGCTATTTCTGGGACGAGCCGCATCATCTGTTTATCGAGCGTCGCATCGATCCGCTCTTTCTGCAGGTCTTCGACGGGCAAGGGCGCCTGTTGCGCGCCTCCAAAAACATCGAACGGCTGTCGCCGCCCCACTATCCCGATCGCCTCCTGGACGTTTCCGGGGCGATCCTGGTCTCGAAGTTGCATCGCTTCCGGGTGGGAGAGATGGACCTGTATCACATCACGCGTCCGGTGGAAGGCCCGGACGGGCAGACGGTCGGCTACGTTCAGGTGGGCCGGTTCGTGCCGGACACCGCCTCGCTGCTTCGGCCCTTGGCCTTCTTCCTCGTCGGGCTCTTTCTCTTTTTCTCGATGGTGCTCCTCTGGCTCATAGGCGTCTCGGCGGGGCGGGTGCTTCGGCCCCTCGAACACATCACCGGCTTTGCGCAGTCGATCACCTCCCGGCAACTCGGCGCCCGCGTGGCCGTGCCGCCCGATGCCGACCGGGAGACGGCCCTTCTCGCCAACGTGATGAACGAGACGCTGGACCGGCTCGAAGACGCTTTCGAGGAGATGCGACGGTTCACGTCGAATGCGGCGCACGAGCTTCAGACGCCGCTCACGGTCCTGCGCGGGCACGTCGAGATCGCGCTTCGGCGGGCGCGGTCGCCGGAAGCCTACCGGGAGACGCTGCGCCTCCTCGACACCCGCCTCTCGGAACTGACGCGCACGGTGCGCGCGCTGCTCATGCTGGCCCGTCTCGACCGTTCCGACGCGCTGCCCACAGAGCGCATCGACCTCGCGGCGCTCGTGCGGGAGGAGGGAGAAGCCTTCGCGCACGGAGCCCGCGAAAGGGGGCTGGCGCTCACGATCGAGGCGAACGGGGAAGCCTGGATCGACGGGCAGCCGGACCTGCTCCGTGAGATCGTGCGCAATCTGCTCGACAACGCGCTCAAATACACGACCGAGGGGCGCGTCGAGGTGCGGGTGACGGGCGGCGATCCGGTCGTTCTCTCGGTGGCGGACACCGGGCCCGGCATTGCGCCCGAATATGCGCCGCTCGTGTGGAACCGCTTCTTCCGCGTGCCCGGCGTTCAGCGGGTGCAGGTCGGTGGGAGCGGCCTCGGCCTCTCCATCGTCCGGCAGATCGTGCTCCGCCATGGGGGCAACGTCTCGGTTGCTTCGGAGCCCGGCACGGGCGCGCGCTTCGAGGTGAGGCTGCCGGGTCTAAATTCGGGGAAGGGAGCACGCTGAAATAAGTATCGATAAACCTGCGCAAACCCCGGGCGGTTCTCACGGTTTTCTAATGCATCTCTCATCGTCCTCTCACGATCTTCGGCAGGGCGCGCCGGTATACCCCGCTCAACGAATCGAACCAGGATCTTTACACGGGGATCATGAGAGCGACACGGATGGGTGCGAGGGT